>NZ_JBSHAP010000017.1:0-74040 GCF_053611565.1 Kitasatospora sp. NPDC054795 | reverse complement strand
TCTCACTCACCCCCCCCCCCCCCCGGGGGGGGGGGGCCCCCCCCCCCCCCCCCCGCCCCCCCCCCCCCCCCCCGCCCCCCCCCCCCCCCCCGCGGAGGGTGGCACAGTGACGGGTTTCCCACCACGCACTCCTTCCCCCCGGGCCACAATGGTGAGCCCCAGCGCCACCAGGAGGATGTCGTGAGCGACCGGATCCCGCGCGACCGGCAGGGCCAGTGGCGCAGGCAGCGAGGCCTCGGCTCCCGCGGTCCCACCAGGGTGCCCACCCACCCGCCGTTGCCGTTGCCGGACGGGATCGCGGCGCCGGAGGAATCCGAGCAGCGGCCGTCGGGCAAGGGAACCGGCAGGCTCGGCGAGCCACTCCCGGACGGCCCGACCCCGCCCGCCGACCCGCCGCAGTAGCCCGGGCCGCGCACCAGGTGTTACGCGGCCTCGAACGTGACCATCGCGTCGCCGGCCGCGGCGGCCGCGGCGAAGAAGTCCCTCAGCCTGCGGAGGTCGGCGGTCAGAGCACCGGCCCACGCCTCGGACCACGGGGTGGCGAACCCGAGGGACACGACCTCGGCCGCCACCGCGGTGTCCACGGTCCTCACCAACCCGTCGACGCCCACCGCGTCCAGGAAGCCCGATGCCGTCCGGACCTCATCGGGCCGGAGCACCCACACCTTGATCTCGGTGAACTCGTCGTCACAGTCGGGATCCCCCTCGACGACCACCCGTTCCTCACCTCCGAACACCGGCAGTCGGGCTGCCGGCGAGTCCGGGCCCGAGCCACCGGCCGCCTTCGTCAGCGCGACGTCCATCAGGTACCCGTTGCGCTCCACGCCCAGCACCGCACCGGCCTCGTCCAGCGGCCCGAAGTCGTCGTCGGACCAGCCGGGCACCAGGGCATGGAGCTCCCTCGGCGACAGTTCGTCCAGAACCGCTCCGTCCACCCGCCGCCAGAAGAAATCCACGCTCATGCCCCGCCCCTTTTTCCTGTTCTCTGCGCCAGGTTAGGCGGGCCCGCCGACAGCCGACGTCGTGGACGACCGGGCGCCGCCCGGGAGCCCGGGCCTACGGGCGCCGGCCACGGAAGCCGTGGCTCAGGCCCACGGCGGCCTGCCCCGCCCGTCCGCCCACAGGGCGAGCGCCCGCTGGTCGACGGCGCGGATGCCGACCTGGGTGCAGAACGCGGCGGCGGCCTTGGTGAACGAGCTGGTGGTCACCACGGCGGCCAGGTCGCAGTGGTGGACGTCGCGGTAGGTGCCGTTGACCTTCTGGACGTCCTCGGAGCCGACGGATGTCCGCGGCCCGTATCGCTTGGCCTGGATGAGGATCCGCTGCCCGTCCGGGGTGGTGGCCAGGACGTCCGCCGCGAGGTCGCCGGCCCCGCCGACCACCTTCACCTTCGTGCAGCCGTCCCGGCGGCACAGGTCTGCCAGCGCGTGCTCGAAGGCCTTCGGGGTCATCGCCAGGAACGACCCGATGTGCCGCAGTTGGGCGGTTCGCGCATCCAACTCCCGCTGCCGGGACCGCACCCGCGAGCGCAGCACGGCGACACCCGCGCCCGCGCCGGCCACCAGCAGCACGGCGACCAGCACGAGGTGCTGGGCAAGCCAGCGGACCACCAGCGAGGCCAGAACGACCGCGACCAGCGCGACCGCCCCCAGCAGCGGCGCGTTCCGCTTCATCCACCGCACCCGGCGGGCGGTCGTCGACCGACGTCGCCGAACAGGACTACGGGCCACGGCACTCCCCCTCACGCCACGGTATTCGGACGAGCGTAGAAGCAGCCGTGCCGGTGCGCCCGCGATCCGGGCGAACTCCGGCGGCCGGACAGCCGAGTTGACCGAATCCCGGCAACCGACGGCCGAACCCCCGCCGCCCCGACCTCCCGCGCGTGCAGGCAAGGGCCCTCTCCGACCTGCGGCGCGGTACAGCCTTTGCCATTTCTTGACTATGCTGCGATGCCGGGCTGCCGGGTCGGGCGGTGCCATGAGGCGTGCCCATCATGCCCGTCGTGCCCGCCGTGCCACGCGTCCGGTGGCGAGGGGCGGCCGCGGACCTCCGCTTCGGCCCGCCGCACTGGATGTCGCCGCGTCAACCCCCTGGAAGGCTCAACACCATGACCCGTCTCTCCTGGCTGTCGCGGGCTGCGGCGACCGTGCTGCTCATCCTGGAGTCGGTGGCGGTGGTGCTGTACTTCGGCATCGCGGTTCCGATGTTCTACAACGGCGTCGGGTTCGAGGACGAGGTGGCGCCGAGGTCGAAGGTGATGCCGCACCTGCTGGCGCTCGGGGGGTACACGATGGCCGGGATCAACGGGTTGGCGGTGCGCGAGCTCTGGCGTCTGCGGCCCGGTGACGGCAGGGTCCTGGTCATGGCGATGGCCGGGGTGCAGGTGCTGCTGCTGGGGTATGCGGCGCTGTCGGGCAACTATCTGTTCGCGATCTTCGCGGCGCCGGTGCTGCTGTTGCTGGGGGTGGTGGCCGCCTCCGAGTACCGGCGCGGCGCCCGCCGGGCCGCCGCGGGGTGACGAGGCCGGCCCGGGGCATCCGCAGGGCCGGCGGCACCGTCCGGACGGTCACGCGCGGCGAGTCGCGGTCGGCTCAGCCCGGGCCGCTCTGCCCCCGTCCGCGTGCTTCGGCGTACTCCTTGAACCGCCTCAGGTCCCCCTTCACCCGGTGGTCGACCGAGGCCCTGGCCTCGGCGGCCTTCTCCCCCGGCCGCTCGGGCCGGACGTCGACGGCGAGGGTGACCCGGGTGTGGCCCGGGTCGAGCCGCCGGAAGGTCACCTTCTCCTTCCGGTCCGCGTCGCCGTCCACGGCCCGCCAGGCGATCAGTTCCTCGGGCTCCTGGTCGACGATCTCGGTGTCGTATTCGCGGGTGACGCCGTCGATGCTGGTGCGCCAGTGGATGTGGCGGTCGTCGAGCCGGGTCACCGAGTCGACGCCGTCCATGAAGCGCGGGAACTCCTCGAACTGCGTCCACTGGTTGTAGGCGGTGTGCAGGGGCACGGCCACGTCCACGGATTCCTTCACCGTGCTCATGAGGACCTCCTCGTAGGCTGCGGCCGGGGCCTTCCCGCCCGTCTGTGCACCTGCCCGTCCGGCACCGGCGCAACCATCCCGCATCCCGCCACCGTCCCGGCGGTCCGACCCGACCCGGACCGAACCCGGACCGGACCCGCCCGGACCAACCGGCCCGGGCCAAGCCGCCGGAGAGTCCGGCCCGACCGGGTCGGCTCAGGGCGCGGAGCGCGACCCGTCGCCCTCGGCCAGGTGCCGGGTCACGGTGTCGAGGTCCGTGCCCAGCCGCTGGGCGGCGCCGACGAGCAGGCTCAGCGCGGTGTGCGGGGTCACATCGAACCGTTCAGCGGTGATGCCGATGGCGAGGCCGGTGGCGTGCCTGCGGTCCAGCAGGTCGGCGACCGCCCGGGACAGCGCGAAGCGGTCGAGGGCGGCCGATGCCTGGAGGGCGAGCACCTCCACCAGGCCGAGGGCCGGGGTGCCGGGCTCGACCGGGGTGCGCAGGTAGGCGCTGAACACGGTGCAGCCGTGCGGGTGGGTGCGCAGGTGGGCGCAGGCCACGGCCCGTACGCCGCAGCGCCGGGCCCGGTCGGCGAACCGGTCCGACCGGCCGGGGTCCAGCCGGACCACGACCTGTCCTTCGCCCTGGCGGCGGAGCCGGGGCAGCGGGCCCGCTTCCGAGCCGCCCTGCGCGCGTTCGAGGGCGAGCAGGTACGAGGGGGTCGCCGCGAAGGTCTCGACCGAGCCGTCGTCGTGCCAGGTGCTGACGGCGGCGCCCACGCAGTCCGGGACCGTGACCCGGGTCAGCTGCACCACGTCGTGCAGGCTCTGGAGGGGCCCGGACCGGACCCGTTCGTGGGCCGCGAGTTCGCCGAGTTCGGCCAGGAGCGCCGCGCGGGCCCGGTCGTTCGCCGGCGCCCCGGCCGCCGCCGTGGCGACGTCGGCCGGGCCTTGGCGTGCCAGCAGCAGGCGGGCCCTGGCGACCGCGCGGACCGCGTCGGCCTCCCCGGTGTAGATGCCGATCGTGTAGCAGACGTCGCGCAGCCGCTGCCCGGCTTCCGGCGAGCTCGACGGGGACAGGGCCTCGTACTCCGCGACCAGCCGGCCGAGCGCAGCGACATCCACCATGGGCATGAGCACCTCCGTGTGTTTACGGAAAGTATGCGCCGATCACGCAGCGAAACCGCGCCGTCGGCCGCCTCACCCCGGTGGTCGGCCCGCCGACGGCCGCTGACACCCGCCGGAGACCGTCAGTGGACGTCGGGGGTCGAGGGCTTCCGGCCGTCGGCGCAGGCGCGGAGCACCGCGAAGGCAGTCGCCGGCGTCAGGGCCCAGCAGCCCGCGAGGCCCCAGGGGAAGGGGGTCTTCGACGCCCCCGGTCCGGCGGCCAGGAGTCCCAGCGACAGCAGCGCGAGCCCGATGACGGCCCGCGGCCGCAGGCCTCGCACCAGGTCCCAGGCCCGGCCGCGCAGGCCGAGCCGGACGGCGCGCAGCCACGGTTCCGGGGCGCGGTCGCGGCGCGGCGGCCTTCCGGTTCCGCGCGGTCGCGCCCGCTCGTGTCCGCCCATGGTGTCCGCCGCCTCGCCGCGCCGTCCCCCGTGGTCCCGCACCGGGTGCCCCGGATGCGCAATCGCCAACGCCCGGCCACCGCCCGACCGCCCGGCGGCCCGACGGCCCGACGACAAGCCCGAGGCGGCCCCGCCGAGGCCACCCGCCGTTTCAGGCGGCACCCTCGGCCGCTCCGCCGGTCCCGTCGGTTCTGTCGGCCCAGCCAGGGGCGTCGCGGTCCTCCAGTTCCTCGCGCAGCCGGGCCAGGGTGGCGCTGAGCAGTCGGGAGACGTGCATCTGGGAGACGCCGATCCGCTCCGCGATCCGGGACTGGGTCCAGCCGTTCCAGAAGCGGAGTTCGAGGACGGTCTGCTCGCGGACGGGCAGCCGGGCCAGCAGGGGGCGCACCGCGATGCGGAAGTCGGCGAGTTCGATGCCGGGGTCGCAGCCGCCGAGGTGGTCGAGCAGGGCGCTGCCGCTCTCGTCGGTGTCCTGGTCGCGCAGGGCGTCCAGGGAGTCGGGGCGGTAGACGCGGCCCGCCATCAGTCCCTCGGTGGCCTGTTCGACGGTGAGGTGCAGGTCCTCGGCGATCTCCTCGGGCTGCGGGAGGCGGCCGAGTTCCTGTTCGAGGCGGTCGGAGCCGCGGGCGACGCAGAGGTAGAGCTCCTGAGTGCCGCGCGGGACCCGTACCGGCCAGGAGGTGTCGCGGAAGAACCGTTTGATCTCGCCGGTGATGGTGGGGATCGCGTAGGTGAGGAATTCGACGCCGCGCTGCGGGTCGTAGCCGTCGACGGCCTTGATCAGGCCGATCGTGCCGACCTGGAGGATGTCGTCCATGTCCTCGGCGCGGTGGCGGAAGCGGGCCGCGATGAAGCGCACCAGTGGCATGTTGAGCTCGATGATCGTGCCGCGCACGTAGCTGTAGGCGTGGGTCTCGCGGGCCAGCCCGGCCAGCCGTCCGAACAGCGCGTCGCTCAGTTCGCGGGCCTCGGACTTGCCCATCCGGCGCAGTTCGGCCGCCGTCGGTCTTCGCGGCAGGTCGGGGGGCAGGCCCTCGGGCGGGGCCTCCGGGTCGGTCGTTTCCAGGTGGATGGACACGTGATCACTCCTGGGCATCGGGGTGAACGCCCGGCGACGCGTGCGGATCCGCACCTCGTGCGTCGCGGACTTCTTCCCCCAGGACCCGTGCCCGGTCTCTTCGAGCGCGGTCCCGGCGGCACCGTCCACGGTGCCGAGCAGCCGGAACGGTCACGGCCGCTGTATGAGTGTTCCTACCCCGGGGAGGCGTTTCCGAACTCACGTTCCAGGCGTTCTCCTGCTTCCGGGCGTTCTCCTGTCCGTTTTCCGGGCGGTCGCGCAACGGCACGGCCCGCGCGGGCGGGCGGCGCGCCTCCCGACCGGTGTCCGCGCGGGTGGTCGGGCGCGCCTCCCGACCGGCGGCCGCCCGGCCGGGAGGCGGCACGCTCAGTGGTCGAGCGGGCGGGGCCGTCCCGGCCAGGCGGGCCGGCCCGGCTCCCCGGGCCGCCGCGGCTGGACGTAGTCGACCAGCTGCATCATGCCGAGGTCCTCGTGCTGGAGCTGGTGGCAGTGCAGGACGGTGCGGCCGGTGAAGTCCTCGTACTTGACCAGCAGGGTGACGGTGTCGCCCGGCTTGCCGCCGACCAGGTCGACGGTGTCCTGCCAGACCGGCGGGTCGAGCCGTCGGCCGTTGCGGTGGGTGACGAGGACGTGGTTGGTGTGCAGGTGGAAGGGGTGGTGGAAGGCCGGCATGGAGTCGTCGGTGTGCAGGGTCCAGCGTTCGACGGTGCCGAGTTCCAGGGTGTGGTTGACGAACTCGGGGTCGAACAGGCCGTAGGCGGGGTCGCGGGTGAGGTCGCCGCCGGGATCGGCCGCGGGGGTGGGGTGGCTGCCGAGGACGCGGTAGGCGTTGGGGAACGGCGGGTCGAAGACCCTCGCGTCGACGTGGAAGACCACCTCGCGGTCGCTGCCCGGGTCGGCGAGGTCCTTCTCGTCGAGGAAGGGTTTGCCCTGCGGCAGCACGGTCGGCAGTTCCATCGGCGGCCGGACGGCCTCGCCCGCCACCTCGATCGTCATCAGCGGTACGGGCACGCCCTTGGCCCGCAGTTCGTACGTCCCGGCCTCGCCGCCCCGGACCAGCACGTCGGCGCGGTTGCCCACGGCCAGGGACACCGTCTCGGCGGCGACCGGTGCGGGAAAGGTCACGCCGTCCATCGCGATCTGATGCAGCGTCAGTTTCCGCTCCCCGGAGGTGACCTGGAGCGAGAGGGTGGTGAAGGCGGTCGCCGCGACGAGGCGCCAGCGCTGGACCTCGCCGGGGCGCAGCGCGAGGGTGGGGTTGACCGCGCCGTTGACGGTGAAGGTGGGCGGGACGGCGGCCAGGGCGTCGCCGGAGGTGAACTCGGGGACCTTCCCGTCCTTGAGCCGGAGTTCGTTGACGCAGACGACCAGGTCGGCGGCGGCCTTGATCTGCGGCACCTCGTCGACGTCGCCCTCGACGATGATGACCCCGGCCATCCCTCCGGCGATCTGTTCGGCGGTGGCGCCGTGCGCGTGGGGGTGGTACCAGTAGGTCCCCGCCGGGTGGCCGGGCGGGATCTCGACGGTGGTCAGGTACCGCGGCTCGGGGGCGCCGGCCGCGGCCTCGTCGGCGCTGCGCGGCGGGAATTCGCGCAGGACGTTGTCGGCGTTCCCGGAGGGCGAGACGTGCAGGCCGTGGGTGTGCAGGTTGAAGCTGTTCGCGCGGTGCGGCCGGTTGTGCCCGCCGTGGTTCGGCGGGTTCGGCGGGTTCGGCGGGTTCGGCGGGTTCGGCGGCAGGCCGTTGACCTGGGTCAGCCAGAGCGTGTCCCCGGCGCGCACCCGCAGGGTGGGCCCCGGGATGGTGCCGTTGTAGGTGCGCGTGGTGACCGTCCCGTAGCCCGGGACGGCGGTGTCCGTGAACCGGACGTCGAGTGCCTGGTCGAGCACCCCCCTCGACCCGTCGGAGGCGGACCGGGAGCTGCGGACGGCCGGCTGCGGGAAGGGGGTCGCGGCCGTCGCGGCCGTCGCGGGCCCGACGAGGAGCCCGTCGGAGCCCGCCACGAGGATGGCGGCTGCGGGAATGGCCTTGAGTACCGATCGTCGACTGATTCCGACAATTTCTCTCATAGCCGGGCAATCTAGGTCGACTTTCGCGGGCCCCCGGTCAGGCACACCGCGCGCCTGCCGGGGGTTGGGCCTTCCGTACCACGCTACGAACGCTCCGGGTGGGTCAGGTTGGCCCCGTTGCGGGGGTCGAAGACGTGGATGCGTGACGTGTCCACCCACAGCTCCAGCGGGCCGCCCTCGGCGGCGCGGGTGGCCGGGCTCAGCCGGGCCACCACGCGGTGCTCCTGCATCCCGGTGTCGGCCCGGCCCGAGTCGGCGGCGAGTTCGGCGAGTTCGGCAAGTTCGGCAAGGCCGGCCAGTCCGGCCAGGCCCTCGGTCTCCGCCGGTCCGCCCGCCTCCGCGAAGTGGACGTAGACGTCCGAGCCGACCGACTCCCGGACCTCGACGGTCACGGTGACGGTGACCCCGCCGGTGTGCCCCTCGGCCAGGACGGCGTCCTCGAAGTCCTCGGGGCGGATGCCGACGATCAGTTCGCGCGGCGCGTCCGCGCGCTCCAGGGCGCGCCGGGTGCGGTCGTCCAGCGGCAGGTCGCCCAGCGAGGTGCGCAGGGCGCCCTGCTCCAGCGCGGCGCCGAGGAAGTTCATCCCGGGCGAGCCGATGAACCCGGCGACGAAGAGGTTCACCGGCTCGTCGTACAGCTGCTGCGGCGAGCCGACCTGCTGGACGATGCCGGAGCGCATCACCACCACCCGGTCGCCGAGCGTCATCGCCTCGACCTGGTCGTGGGTGACGTAGACGGTGGTGGTGCCCAGCCGGCGCTGGAGGGCGGCGATCTGGGTGCGCATCTGCACCCGGAGTTTGGCGTCCAGGTTGGACAGCGGCTCGTCCATCAGGAAGACCTTGGGGTCGCGGACGATCGCCCGGCCCATCGCGACCCGCTGGCGCTGCCCGCCGGAGAGGTTCGCGGGCTTGCGGTCGAGGTGCCGGGTCAGGTCCAGGATGCGGGCGGCCTCCTCGACCTTGGCGGCGATGGTCGGCTTGTCGACCTTGGCCAGGCGCAGCGCGAAGCCCATGTTGTCGCGCACGCTCATGTGCGGGTAGAGGGCGTAGCTCTGGAAGACCATCGCGATGTCCCGGTCCTTGGGCGCGCGGTCGTTGACCACCTCCCCGGCGATCCGCAGGGTGCCCTCGGTGATGTCCTCCAGCCCGGCGATCATGTTGAGCGTGGTGGACTTGCCGCAGCCGGAGGGGCCGACCAGGATCACGAACTCGCCGTCGGCGATGGTGAGGTCGACGTCGCGGACGGCGAGGGCGCCGTCCGGGTAGCGCTTGGTGATGCCGTCGAGGACGATCTCGGCCACGATCCGCCTTCCTGGTCCGCCGGGTGGGGCGGGCTCAACCTCGGGAACTCGATGCGGGAACTCGATGGAGGTCTCAGCCCTTGACCGCGCCGGCGGTGAGCCCGGCGACGATGCGGCGCTGGAACAGCAGCACGAAGACCACGATCGGGATCGTGATGATCACGGCGGCGGCCGCGATCGAGCCGGTCGGCTGCTCGAACTGGGAGCTCCCGGTGAAGAAGGCGATCGCCGCCGGAACCGTCCGGGCCGAGGTGGTGGAGGTCAGCGAGATCGCGAACAGGAAGTCGTTCCAGCAGAAGATGAAGACCAGGATGCCGGTGGTGAACACGCCGGGTGCCGCCAGCGGCGCGATGACCAGCCGGAACGCCTGCCACGGCGTGGCGCCGTCCACCTTGGCCGCCTTCTCCAGGTCCCAGGGGATCTCCCGGAAGAACGCCGAGAGCGTGTAGATCGCCAGCGGCAGCGAGAAGGTCATGTACGGGATGATCAGCCCGGCCCAGGTGTCGAACAGCCCGAGCGCCCGCTCGATGTCGAACAGCGGCGACACCAGCGAGATCGGCGGGAACATCGCGATCAGCAGCGACACCCCGATGAGCAGCCGCTTGCCGGGGAAGCGCAGCCGGGCCACCGCGTACGCGGCCATGGTGCCGAGCACGACGGCGATGGTGGTGGCGATCACCGCGATGCCGATCGAGTTGATCAGGGCGCGGGTGAACTCGGAGGTCTGGAAGATGCCGCGGTAGTTGGCCAGGGTCCACTGGCGGGGCACGAAGGCGCCGTCGGAGAGGGTGCTCGGCTCCTTGAAGGAGAGCGCCACGATCCACCACACCGGGAAGAGCGCGTAGAGCACGACCACCAGGTTGGCGATGCCCCAGCCGGTCAGGGTCCGGGTGTGCCGGCCGCTCATCGGTGCTCCGGTTCCGCGCCGGGCGCGGCCGCGCCGAACAGTTTGACGAAGACCAGCGCGATGAGGGCCACGCAGACGAAGATCAGCACCGAGATCGCCGAGCCGATGCCCAGGTTGAGCGCGGTGAAGAGGTTGTCGTAGCCGAGGATCGACACCGAGCCGGTGCCGTTGGAACCGCCGGTCAGCACGTAGATGTTGTCGAAGATCCGGAAGGCGTCCAGGGTGCGGAAGAGCAGGGCGACCAGGATCGCCGGCTTCATCAGCGGCAGGATCACCAGTCGCAGCCGCTGCCCGAAGCTCGCGCCGTCGACCATCGCCGCCCGGACCGTCTCGTCCGGGACGAGGGCCAGGCCGGCGAGCAGCAGCAGCGCCATGAACGGGGTGGTCTTCCACACCTCCGCGAGGATGATCAGACCCACGGCCGGCCACTGCTCCGTCAGCGGGGCGCTGCCCTCCGGCAGCAGGGCGGCCAGGTAGCCGGTGCCCGGGGTCCAGGCGTACTGCCAGGAGTAGGCCGCCACCACGGTGACGATCCCGTACGGCACCAGCACCGCGGTGCGCACCGTGCCGCGCCCGAAGAGCGTCCGGTGCATCACCAGCGCGAGCGCCAGGCCGAGCACCAGCTCGACCGCCACCGACACCACGGTGATCAGCACCGTGACGCCGAGCGCCTGCCACCAGAACGGCGAGGTCAGTACCGCGCCGTAGTTGGCGAGCCCGATCCAGTGCGCCTGCTCGGGGAAGCGCAGGTCGTAGCGCTGCAGGGACAGGTAGACGGCGTAGCCGATCGGGTAGGCGGTGACGCCGAGCATCACGATCACCGCGGGGGCGCACAGCAGCAGGCCCAGCCGGCGTTCCTGGCGGGCCCCGCGCGAGGACCCGGCCGGTTGCGGTGCGGCCGCGGTCTCGGTGGACGGTGTCACGGGATCAGCCCCTTCGAGCCGAGGGCGTCCTGGATCTGCCCGCGGAGGTCGGCCACGTCCTTCTCCGGGTGGATGCCGGCGGGCGGGGAGAGGGTGTGCGAGATGGCGATGGAGACGTTCTGGTAGGCCGGGGTCTGCGGGCGCACGCTGGCGGAGTCGAGGGCGGCCAGCACGTCGGCGGCGAACGGGTAGCTGGCGGTGAGCTCGGCCGTCTCGTACAGGCTGCGCAGCGAGGGCGGCAGGCCGCCCTTCAGCGCGTTGGTGAGCTGGTTGTCCCGGTCGCGCAGGCAGAGGGTGGCCTCGGCGGCGAGGTCGGGGTGGCGGCTGTACGCGCCCACCGCGAGGTCGATCCCGCCGATCGTCACGCTGGCGGGGCGGTCGGCGCTCACCGCGGGGTACGGGGCCCAGCGGAAGTGCGGGAACAGATCCGGCCGGTTGGCCTTCATCGAGGGGTAGACGAAGGGGTAGTTGAGTTCGAAGGCGGCCGTCCCGGACTCCATCGCGAGCCGGTTCTGGTCCTCCATCTGGTTCGGCAGCGAGGGGTCGGCGGCCACCGACGTCGCCAGGTCGTGCATCACCCCGGCGGCCGTGACGGCGGGCGCCCCGAGCGAGGGCGCCTGCGCGTCGGGGGTGAGGATCGTGCCGCCCGCGCTGGTGACCAGCGTGTTGAACCAGACCGTCAGCCCCTCGTACTGGGCGCCCTGGATCTCCACGAAGTGCGGCTTGCCCTCGGCGGCCAGCTGCTGCGCCCGGGAGAGCATCTCCGCCCAGGTTCCGGGCGGGGTCGGCACCAGGTCGTCGCGGTACCAGAGCAGCTGGGTGTTGGAGTTGTACGGCACGGCGTACAGCCGGTCCCGCCAGGTCGCGGTCCGCACGGCCGCGTCGAGGGTGTCGGCGGTGGCCCGCGCGCGCATCTCCCCGGTCCACTCGCGGATCCAGCCCGCCTCGGCGAACTCGGCGGGCCAGGTGACGTCCAGGCCCAGGACGTCCACCTCGGTGTCGTGCGCCGCCATCCGGCGCACCAGCTGCTGGCGCTGGCCGTCGGCGCCGCGGGGCAGCTTGTTGTAGCGGATCGTGTAGCGGCCGCCGGACTGCTGCCCACAGCGGTCGGCGGCCTGCTGGAGGGCGCCCGAGTCGTCCGGGAAGTTGTACCAGTTCAGGGTGACCGGGCCGCCGCTCCCACCGCCCCCGCAGCCCACCAGGGCGGAGGCGAGCACGGCCAGTCCGGCGGCGGCGCTCGCCCACCGCGAGCGGAACGTGGGGACCCTCGGCATCGTTCTCCCGCGCTGGGACGGACCGGTCCGGCCGACCCTAACCGGGCTCCCCCGACCCGGCCCGGCCTCCCGGGCCGCCGGGCCGGGCGACCAGCCGGACGGCGGAACCGCGCCGCGGGCTCCCGGGAGGCGCCGGTCCGGGTCGGCACGGATACTGGCCGCACCGAAACCTCCGGAGGCTGGGACCGCACCGGAACCGAGGAGCACGCCGTGACCGGACCCGTCGTCGTCGGATTCGACGGCTCACCCGAGAGCCTGGCCGCCGCCGCCTGGGCCGCCCGCGAGGCGCAGCGCCGCGGCCTGCGCCTGGACGTCCTCCAGGCGTGGCCCCGACCGAAGCAGATCGCCCCCGGGAGCAGACCCGGCGACCACCCCGCGCTGGCACAACTGGCGGAGCGGGAGAGCGAGTTGCGCACGCTCGCACCGGAGGTGGAGGTCGCCGCCACCTCCGTGGCCGCCGATCCCGTCGAGGCGCTGGAGGCAGCCGCGCACGGGGCCGCCCTGCTGGTGCTCGGCTCACGCGGGCTGGGCACCCTGCGCGGCTTCCTGGTCGGCTCGGTGAGCCAGGAGGTACTGCGCCGGGCGGACTGCCCGGTGGTGCTGGTCCGGGCCGGCGGGGACGAACCGGACGGCACGGTGACGGTCGGCCTGGACCTGGCGCACCCGGCGGACGAGGTGCTGTCCTTCGCCTTCGAGGCCGCCGCCCTGCGCTCGGCGCCGCTGCGCGTCCTCCACGTCTGGTCCCCGCCGGCCGGCAGCGAGTACATGTCCTACGGGGCGATCGGCGGCTTGGAGGGCGAGGTCTCCGCCGTCGAGCGCAGCGGGCTCGACGGGGCCCTGGACCCCTGGCGGGCCCGGCACCCCGAGGTGACGGTGACCACCGACCTGATCCGCGGCAAGCCCGCCGTCGACCTGGTGGACGCCGCCGCGACGGCCCGGCTGCTGGTCGTCGGCCGCCGCGTCCGGCGGATGCCGCTGCGCCACCACCACCTCGGCCCGGTGGCGCACGCCGCGATCCACCACGTGCACTGCCCGGTCGCGGTCGTCCCGTACGGCTGACCGGGAGCCGGCCCGGGCGCGCTACAGTCCGGTGCCATGAGTGAGTCCGTACGCCCGCCCTTCGGGAACTTCGCCTCCGCGGTGGCCGCGCTGGAGGCCGGCGCGGAGCTCGCCGCGCCCGTCGCCGACGCGCTGAAGAACTGGGACGACCAGGAGGCCGCCGTCTCGGTGCTCTACGTGGACAGCGATCCGCAGAAGGCGGACACCGCCGTGTTCTGCGCGGCCTACGACACCCCGCCGGAGCTCTCGGCGAACTGTGTGGTGGTGGCCGCCAAGCGCGCCGGGGAGGTGACCCTGGCCGCGTGCCTGGCCCTGGCCACCACCCGGGTGGACGTGAACAAGGCAGTGCGCACCCACCTGGGGGCGCGCAAGGCGTCCTTCGCGCCGATGGACACCGCGGTCGAGCTGACCGGCATGGAGTACGGCGGAATCACCCCCGTCGGCCTGCCCGGCGACTGGCCGCTGCTGATCGACGAGGCGGTGGCCGCGGCCCCGTGGGTGCTGGTCGGCAGCGGGCGGCGGCGGGGCAAGCTCATCCTGCCCGGGTGGGCGCTGACGAAGCTGCCGGGCGCCCGGGTGCTGCCGGGTCTGGCCGGCAGCACCGGCTGACCGACCCGGCGACACCAGGGCCCGAGCCCGGGGTCAGCGGGCCCGGGGTCAGCGGGCCCGGGGGGCGAGACCGACCGGGCAGACCACCGGGGTGCCGTGCACCGGGTCGGTGAGGATCACGCTCTCCACCCCGTACAGCTCGCGCACCAGCTCCGGGGTGACGATGTCGCGCGGCGCGCCCTGGGCGGCCACCTCGCCGTCGCGCATGGCCACCATGTGGTCGGCGTAGCGGCAGGCGGTGCTGAGGTCGTGCAGGACCAGGACGACGGTGCGGCCGCGCCCGGTCGTCAGGCCGCGCACCATCTCCAGCACCTCCAGGGCGTGGCCCATGTCCAGCGCCGAGGTGGGTTCGTCGAGCATCAGGATGTCGGTGTCCTGGGCGACGGCCATGGCGATCCAGGCGCGCTGGCGCTGGCCGCCGGAGAGGGTGTCCAGCGGGCGGTCGGCCAGCTCGTGCAGGTCGGCGGCGGTGAGCGCGTGCTCGACCGCCTCGGCGTCGGCGGCGGACCACTGCCGCAGCAGGCCCTGGTGCGGCTGGCGGCCGTAGCGGACCAGGTCACGGACGGTCAGCCCGTCCGGGGCGGTGGCGGACTGCGGCAGCAGGCCGATGATCCGGGCGATCGCGCGGGTGGACAGCGAGGTCAGCGGCTTGCCGTCGAGCAGCACGGCGCCGGAGCGCGGGGCGATGGTCCGGGCGAGGCCGCCGAGCAGGGTGGACTTGCCGCAGCCGTTCGGGCCGACGATGACGGTGACCTGCTGCCGCGGCAGTTCGAGGTCGAGCTCGCGGACCACGATGGTGCGGTCGTGGCCGAGGCTGAGCGCGCTGGTCGCCAGCCGGGGCGCTCCGGCGGCGGTCCCGGCGGGCGCGGTGGTCGCGGCGGGCGCGGTGCGGGCGGTCATGCGGTCCTCCGGGGACGGGTGGTGAGCAGCAGCCAGAGCAGGTACGGGCCGCCCACGACGGCGGTGACCAGGCCGGCCGGGACCTCGATCGGCGACAGGACGGTGCGGCCGAGCAGGTCGGCGAGCAGGGTGAAGGCGGCTCCGGCGGCGGCCGAGGTGAGCACCGGAACGCAGCGCGGTCCGGCGATCCGGCGGGCGGCCTCGGGCGCGGCGAGCGCGATCATGCCGAGCGGTCCGGCGACGGCCACCGCCAGGCCCGCGCAGACCACGGCGACCATCAGGACGCCGACCCGCAGGCCGCGCACCCGGACGCCCAGCCCGGTGGCGACGGCGTCGGAGAAGCGCAGCAGCGACAGCCGGCGGCCGAGCAGCACGGCGGCGGGCAGGCAGACCAGCAGGCCGAGCAGGAGCAGCCCGACGGCGTCGGCGTCCCGGCTGTTGAGGGTGCCGACCGTCCAGGCGTACGCGGAGTTGGCGGCGTCGATGGCGGCGCGGGAGAGCATCAGGTTGGTCACCGCGCCGAAGACCGCGCCGATGCCGAGGCCGACGACCAGGAAGCGGTAGCCGTTGCGGCCGGCCCCGCCACCGAGGGCGAAGGCGAGCGAGGCGGCGGTGGCGGCGCCCACCAGGGCGGCGGCAGAGGGCAGCAGTTGGGTGGCGACGCCGGTGACGGAGGCGACGGCAAAGGCGGTGGCGCCCTCGTTGAAGCCGACGGTGTCCGGGGTGGCCAGCCGGTTCTGGGCGAGGGTCTGCATCAGGCAGCCCGCGACGCCGAGGGCGGCGCCGACGGCCAGTGCGGCCTCGGCGCGGGGCAGCCGCAGTTTCTCCACCAGCAGCACGTCGCGTGCGGTGCCGTCGCCGAAGGCGGCGCGCAGGGCGGTCACCGGGTCGAGGTTCGTCTCACCGACGGCCAGGCAGACGGCGGTCACCGCGACCAGGACGAGCAGCAGGGCGGCGCCGCCGAGCAGCGGCCGGACCGGGACGAGCACCGAGCGGCCGCCGAGGGCGAGCAGCCGGGTGCCGGGCGGGGTCGGCAGCCGGGTCGCGGCCGGGGGCGTGTCGGGGCTCGCGGCGTTCTTCGCGGCGGCGGCTTTCGCGGTCTTCACGGTGGAGGTCACAGCGCGGGCATTCTGTGCGAGCGGACGACGGCGACCAGGACGGGGGCGCCGCACAGGGCAGTCATCACGCCGAGCGGCATCTCGTACGGGCGGGCCACCAGCCGGGAGGCCACGTCGGCGAGCAGCACGACGGCGGGCCCCAGCAGGGCGGAGACCACGAGCAGCCGGCGCAGGTCCGGACCGACCAGGGCCCGGGCGGCGAAGGGCACCACCAGGCCGACGAAGGAGACCGGTCCGGCGATCGCGGTGGCGGCGCCGACCAGCAGGGCGACGGCGGTCACCGCGAGGGCGCGGGCCCGGCGGGGCTTGTGGCCGAGGCCGGTGGCGACGTCGTCGCCGAGGCTGAGCGCGGTCAGCGCCGGGCCGGAGAGCAGGGCCAGGACCAGACCGAGCAGCAGCACCGGCAGCACGGCCAGCAGTTGGTCGGTGCCGCGGCCGGCGACCGAGCCGATGGTCCAGAACCGGATCTCGTCGGCGGCCCGGGCGTCGGACAGCAGCAGGACGGAGGAGCCGGCGTTCATCAGTCCGCTCAGCGCCGCGCCGGCGAGCACCAGGCGGACGGGGTCGTCGCCGGCGCCGCGCAGCCGGGCCGCGCCGAGCGCCAGCAGGCAGCCGGCGGCGGCGCCCAGCACGGCGACGTACGGGCCGACGCTCGCGGCGCTGGCGCCGAGCACGATCGCGATCACGACGGCGAAGGAGGCGCCGGTGCTGACGCCGAGCAGGCCGGGCTCGGCCAGCGGGTTGCGGGCGGCGGCCTGCAGCACGGTGCCGGCCACGCCGAGCGCGAGCCCGACCGCGAGGGCCACCGCGGTCCGCGGGACGCGCAGGTGGAAGACGGTGAACCGGGAGTCGGAGTCGCCGTCACCGAGCAGGGTGACGAACGCCCGTGACGGCCCCACGTCTCCCGCGCCGAGCAGCAGGCTCGCCAGCACGGCGAGCAGCAGTATCGCGCCGGCGGGCAGCAGTCCGCGCAGCAGGAGTGATCGGAATGTCACACCGGGCCTCCCCGTCAGGGCCTTACGTATGGTTAGGCTAACCTCAGAAAAACGGTTCGTCCGTAAACTACCATTCCTCGGAGAACACCCATGCTTGGCACCCGCTTTACCAAGACCCTGCTCGGAACGGCCGTCGCCGGCGCCCTCGCCCTGGGCCTGACCGCGTGCGGCTCCTCGGGTTCCGGCAGCTCCGCGGGTGGCTCCGACTCCTCCTCCACCGCCGCGAAGGGCGGCAAGCGCAGCATCGATACAGCCTTCGGCGCCGTGGAGGTCCCGGCCGAGGCCAAGAAGGTCGTCGCCCTCAACGACACCTCGCTGGACACCGCCCTCTCGCTCGGCGTCACCCCGGTGGGCACCAGCGCCAGCCGCGGCGGCACCACCGCCCCCGCCTACCTGAAGGCCGACGCCGTCCCGCTGGTCGCCACGGTCAAGGAGCCCAACATCGAGGCCATCCTCAAGGCCGGCCCCGACCTCATCCTGGCCTCCTCGGGCATCGAGAAGTCCCAGTACGAGAAGCTCTCCGCGGTGGCCCCGACCATCGTCCCCAAGGCCGGCGACTGGCGCTCGGTGCTCGCCGTCTACGGCGACGCCCTCGGCCACAAGGACGACCTGACCGCCAAGCTGGACGCGCTGGACAAGCGCGCCGCCAAGGCCGGCGAGGGCAGGACCGGCAGCGCCGTCGTGATGCGCTGGATGCCCAACGGGCCGATCGTGATGAACACCACCAACATGCCCGGCGACCTGCTGAAGAAGGCCGGCGCCGGCACCATGCCGATCGCCGACGGCCTGGGCGCCCAGCCCCACTCGGACCCGCTGTCCCTGGAGAACCTCAACAAGGCCGACGCCGACCGGGTGTTCGTCGCCACCCTGAACGCCGAGGGCGAGAAGGCCCTGGAGACCGCCCGCAGGCAGGAGGCGTTCACCCGCCTCAAGGCCGTCGGCACCAACCAGCTCATGGGCGTCGACGGCCAGGTGTGGAGCAGCAGCTCCGGCCCGATCGCGGCGGAGAAGGTCGTCGAGGACATCGAGAAGGCCTTCGGCGCGAAGTAGTCGCCCCGGCCGGGGAATTACCCCCCCCCGAGCATTCCGAAGGGCCGTCGTCGCAGCGAATGCGGTGACGGCCCTTCCGGCCGTTCCCACCGGCGGCGCGGGCGAGCGGCAACGCGTTGTGAACGGCGGACCCCCGGGCAGTTGCCCGGGGGCCCGCCGTCATGCCTCCAGGACCAGCCGCAGGAGTTCGCGCAGCGACCCGCGCTGCTCGGCGTCGAGCCGGGCCAGCGGATCGCCGGCGAAGGGCATGCGGGCGCGCAGATCCGCGGCGACCTCGCGGCCGGCGGCGGTGGCGGCGACGTGCTTGACGCGACGGTCGGCGGGGTCGACGCTGCGCTCGACCAGGCCGCGGGACTCCAGGCGGTCGACGATCACCGTCACATTGGACGGCTCCGCATGCAGCCGCTCGGCGATCCGGCGCGTCGGGACCGGAACCTCGGCGGCGAGCAGCGCCTTGGCCTGCAGCGCGGTCAGGTCGTGGGCCGCCGCGGCCGCCTCGGACTCCCGGCCGTAGCGGCGGTTGACGGCCGCGAAGAGTCCGACGATCTCCTGGGTGAGGTCATCCGATGGGTGGGACATGACCACCAGACTATCCAGGTGCTTGACAAAGTGAAATGTCAGCCCACATAGTTATGGATCATATTGGTTATGATCCATAAGCACTGGGAGTACAGCGAGATGAGCGACCGGACCGTCCTGATCACCGGCACCTCCTCCGGCATCGGCCTGGCCACCGCCGTCGCCGCCGCCCGCGCCGGCTGGCACGTCATCGCCACCATGCGCAACACCGCCAAGGCCGGCCCGCTGCTGGCGGCCGCCGAGGAAGCCGGGGTCACCGTCGACCTCCGGACGCTCGACGTCACCGACCCCGCGTCGGCCGAAGCCTGCCTGGCCGGCGTCGACCGGCTGGACGCGCTGGTCAACAACGCCGGCGCCGGCCACATCGGCACCCTGGAGCAGGAGAGCGTCGACGACGTCCGCGCCGTCATGGAGGTCAACTTCTTCGGGGTGCTGCACGTCACGAAGGCCGCCCTGCCCCTGCTGCGGGCGAGCAAGGGCCGCGTGCTGACCGTGACCAGCGTCGGCGGCGTGGTCGGCCAGCCCTTCAACGAGGCCTACTGCGCCGCCAAGTTCGCGGTCGAGGGCTACATGGAGTCCCTCGCCCCGGTCGCGGCCACCGCCGGTGTGTCCGTCAGCGTCGTCGAGCCGGGCGCGGTGGCCAGCGAGTTCGTCGGCAACGTGGGCCTGACGGACGACGCGACCGAACAGGCCGGGCCGTACGCCCCGGCCCTGGCCGCCTACCTGGACCGCACCCGCGGCGCCTTCGCCAACGCCCAGGCGGCCGAGGACGTGGCCGCCGGGATCC
The DNA here is from genome assembly GCF_053611565.1 of Kitasatospora sp. NPDC054795. Lineage (NCBI taxonomy): Bacteria > Bacillati > Actinomycetota > Actinomycetes > Kitasatosporales > Streptomycetaceae > Kitasatospora > Kitasatospora sp. NPDC054795. Next base: position 54,814 of record NZ_JBSHAP010000017.1, on the reverse strand, counting down.
TCGACCTGCTCGCCGCGGAACGCCCCGCTTTCCGGATGCTCACCTCCGACGCCGCCCGGGCCTTCGCCGGGGTCAAGCTCAAGGACCTCGACGGCTCGGCCGTCCAGGGCCTCACCTCAGGCTGGGTCGCCTAGGCGATCACCGGGGCAGGAGGCCCGCGAGCGGCATGATGGCCGGGACCGGGGTGGGCGCGGCAAGGCCGCCGCGCCCACCCCGGCCGCCGTCAGCCGGCGAGCTCCCCGCGCAGCAGGCGGGCGGCGGCGACCAGGCTCTCCAGGGAGGCCCGGGTCTCCGGCCAGCCGCGGGTCTTCAGCCCGCAGTCCGGGTTGACCCACAGCCGCTCCGCCGGGACCGCCGCCAGGCCCGCGCGCAACAACGAGACGGCTTCGTCCGCGCTGGGGACGCGCGGGGAGTGGATGTCCCAGACGCCGGGGCCGACCTCGCGCGGATAGCCCGCCCCGGCCAGCTCGCCGGCCACCTCCATGTGGGAGCGGGTGGCCTCCAGGGAGATGACGTCGGCGTCGAGGTCGTCGATCGCGGTCATGATGGCGCCGAACTCGGCGTAGCACATGTGGGTGTGGATCTGGGTGTCGGCGCGGACGCCTGAGGTGGCGAGGCGGAAGGCCTCGGTGGCCCAGTCCAGGTACGCCGGGCGGCCGGCGGCCCGCAGGGGGAGGGTCTCGCGCAGGGCCGGCTCGTCGACCTGGACGACGGCGGCGCCGGCCGCCTCCAGGTCGACGACCTCGTCGCGCAGGGCGAGGGCCACCTGCCGGGCGGTGTCGGCGAGCGGCTGGTCGTCGCGGACGAAGGACCAGGCGAGCATGGTGACCGGGCCGGTCAGCATGCCCTTGACCGGGCGGTCGGTCAGGCCCTGCGCGTAGCCGAACCAGTCGGTGGTCATCGGGTGCGGACGGGAGATGTCCCCGGCCAGCACCGGCGGGCGCACGTACCGGGTGCCGTAGGACTGCACCCAGCCGTGCCGGGTGGCGAGGTAGCCGGTGAGCTGCTCGGCGAAGTACTGGACCATGTCGTTGCGCTCGGGCTCGCCGTGCACCAGGACGTCCAGCCCGGCCTTCTCCTGGTAGGCGACGACCTCGCGGACCTCCGCCTCCATCCGCTCCCGGTAGGCCGGGGCGTCGATCCGACCCGCCGTCAGATCGGCGCGGGCGGTGCGCAGTTCGGTGGTCTGCGGGAAGGAGCCGATGGTGGTGGTCGGCAGCAGCGGCAGCCCGAGCCGGGCGCGCTGGGCCTCGGCCCGCACCGGGTAGGGCTGGGCGCGCCGGGTGTCGTCGGCGGTGACGGCGGCGGCGCGGGCGCGCACCGCCGGGTCGCGGGTGATCGGGGAGTTGGCGCGGGAGGCGAGGTCGGCGCGGTTGGCGGCGAGCTCGGCGGTGATCGCGCCGGTGCCCTCGCGCAGGCCCCGGGCGAGCAGCGCCGCCTCGCCGGCCTTCTGCCGGGCGAACGCCAGCCAGCGGGCGATCTGCGGGTCGATGTCGCGCTCCGCGGCGGCGTCGATCGGCACGTGCAGCAGCGAGCAGGACGGCGCCACGTCGACGGTGCCGGCGAGGCCCAGCAGGGTCGCCAGGGTCGCCAGCGACTTCTCCAGGTCGTTGATCCAGATGTTGCGCCCGTCGATCACCCCCGCCACCAGCCGCTTGCCGGGCAGGCCGCCGACGGCGGCGAGGTCCTCCAGGTTGGCGGCGGCCGGGCCGGTGAAGTCCAGCGCCAGGCCCTCGACCGGGGCCTTGGTCAGCACCGGCAGCGCCTCGCCGAGCCGGTCGAAGTAGCTCGCGACCAGCAGCTTGGGCCGCTCGGTGAGACCGCCCAGCTCGCGGTAGGCGCGCGCGGCCGCGTTGAGCTCGGCCGGGGTGCGGTCCTGCACCAGCGCGGGCTCGTCCAGCTGGACCCACTCGGCACCGGCGGCCCTCAGGTCGGCGAGCAGCCGGGCGTAGACGGGCAGCAGCCGGTCCAGCAGGGTGATCGGTCGGAAGTCCGCGGCCACCCCGGGCGCCGGCTTGGCGAGCAGCAGGTAGCTGACCGGGCCGACCAGCACCGGCCGGGCGGCGTGGCCGAGCAGCAGCGCCTCGCGCAGCTCGCCGACCGCCTTGGCCGGGTTCGCGGCGAACACCGTGTCCGGGCCCAACTCCGGCACCAGGTAGTGGTAGTTGGTGTCGAACCACTTGGTCATCTCCAACGGAGCGACGTCCTGGTTGCCGCGCGCCATCGCGAAGTACCCGTCCAGCGGGTCGGCGTCGACCGCCTCCCGGTGCCGCGGCGGGATCGCACCGACCGCCACGGTGGTGTCCAGCACGTGGTCGTAGAGCGAGAAGTCTCCGGTCGGGACCTCTTCGATGCCGGAGTCGGCGAGCTGCTGCCAGTTCCCCCGACGCAGGTCGGCGGCGGTCGCCAGCAGCGCCCCCGCGGTGACCGTGCCCTTCCAGTACCCCTCGATCGCCTTCTTCAATTCACGGCCCCGGCCCTGACGGGGGTAGCCGTGGGCGGTGGCGACGCTCGCCGCGGCTGCGGACTTCGTGGTCAAGGGACTCTCCTTCGCGAGTCTGGATCCTCAAGTGCCCGGTGACGGCACGAGGACGCGAAGGGATGACGGACCGGACGGACGACCGCACCCGTGCGCGGCTCCGCCCGATATGGTCGCCGACCCGCCCACGAGGTCACCGGATGGCCGGGCGCGAACGCTCGCGCACGGGCAGTGGCAGGTCTTCGGACTCGCGGGCACACCCACCTCGGCCGAAACCGGGGCGGACACCTACTGGCCGTCGCTTCCCAGACCCGTCCCGGGTCCAGTGCGTATGACGGCGGTCGTTCCCACTCACCGCTGCGGGGCAGTCCCGGACTGGCCAGTTGAAAGGCGTCACCGGGTTCCCTCTTACGACGCGCCTGCCTGGCGGACAGGGCGAACCAGCTGCACCGCCAGCTTAGGGGCAAACCGTCGGCGCCGAGGCGGAAATCTCGCAAGGCGTCCGCGTGCTGAGACGCGGGCTCCGCGCCCGCTCCCGGGCGGCGCACCCGGGAGCGGGCGGCAGAATGTCTCCCATGCGGCACATCTTCGTCATCGGCATCGGCGCGGGCGACCCCGACCACCTCACCCTGCAGGCGGTCAAGACGATCGGTCGCACCGACGTCTTCTTCATCCTCGACAAGAGCGAGGAACGGCAGGATCTGATCGGGCTGCGTCGCCGGATGCTGGCCGACCACGGACGGCCCGGGCACCGCGTGGTCGAGGCGCCGGACGCCGAACGGGACCGCACCACCCCCGCGTACGCGGCCGCCGTGGACGACTGGCGCGTCCGCCGCGCCGATCTGGTCGAACGGCTGGTCGCCGAGCACCTCGGCCCGGGCGAGAACGGCACCTTCCTGGTCTGGGGCGACCCCGCCCTCTACGACAGCGTCATCGCCGTGGTGGACGACGTGTCGAACCGGGGCGGCGTGCCCTTCGCGTACGAGGTGATCCCGGGCATCAGCAGCGTCTCCGCGCTCGCCGCCCGGCACCGCACCACGCTGACCCGGGTCGGCCGACCGGTGCAGATCACCACCGGCCGCCGCCTCGCCGAGGGGTTCCCCGAGGGGGTGGACGACGTGGTGGTGATGCTCGACGGCCGGGCCGCCTTCGCCGGGATCGACCCCGAGGGGCTGGAGATCCACTACGGCGCCTACCTCGGCACCCCCGACGAGGTGCTCGTCTCCGGTCCGCTCGCCGAGGCCGCCCCGCGCATCCGCGAGCTGCGTGAGCGGGCCCGGGAGCGCAAGGGCTGGATCATGGACACCTACCTGCTGCGACGCTCGGACGGCTGACCCGACGCCTGACGGAGGCCTGACGGGCCGCAGTGCACCACCGTGCGCGCCGAACCCGTACCGGCTTCCCTGACACCGCGGACCTGCCGTCGACCATGCAGTCGGGCTTCCTGCCAAGTCCGGGGCACCGGCCCGCCGCGTCGGGCGGCAGCCTCAGTCCAGGAGCTTCGCCACCACCCGGTCGAGCGCGCGGAGGTCCTCCGGCGGCAGCGCGAGCAGCGCGTCCGGCGGCGTGGCGAGGATCCCGGTGGCGAGCGCGGCCTTCGCCTCGCCCTCCTCGGTGAGGTGGACCAGCTTGGAGCGCCGGTCCGCCGGGTTGGTGATGCGCTCGGCGAGCCCGCGCCGCACCAGGTCGTCCACGATGACGCTGGTGTACGGCGGGTCGGCGGTCAGCCGCTCGGCCAGCTCCCGCAGGGTGATCGGGCCGGCGGCGAGCCGGCGCAGCGCCCTGACCCGGCTGAAGCTCATGCCGAGGGCTTCGGCGACGGTCCTGCGGCGGTCGTGGCGCTCCAGCACGAGCGCGTACATCCCCTGCCAGACCCGGGCCGCCGTCGCGGCGTCCGTCCCGCTCCCCTCCGGGTGCCCACCGGTGTCGAGGCGCTCCATCAGGCGTCCACCGTCTCCTTCGTCTCCGTGCTTCCCTCGGCCGCCTCCTCGGCGGCGAGCCGCCGCGCCGTGCGCTCGGCCGTCGCCCGGGCCCAGCGGCCGGAAGTGAGCGTACCGGTGACCAGCACGGCGGCGCCGCAGCCGGCGATGATCCACCATGCCGTCCGGGCCGCCCCGGTGAAGGCCGCCGGGTCGGCGAGGGCGCTGCCGGCCATCAGGGCGCCGGTGACCGCGACGCCCAGGGACTGGCCGACCTGTCGGCTGGTGGAGGCCACCGCCGCCGCCACCCCGGCCTGCGAGCGGGGCATCCCGGAGACGGCGGTGTTGGTGATGGGCGCGTTGACCAGGCCGAAGCCGGTACCGAAGAGCAGGAAGGCGAGGACCAGCAGCCAGCTCGGCAGGTGCTCGGAGTAGCCGACCGCCTGGAGCACGGCGCTCGCGGTCAGCGCCGCCCCGGCCAGCAGCAGCGGCGTGCGCGGCCCCCGGGCGGCCACCATCCGGCCGGACAGCGGCGCGGTGAGCAGCGACATGACCGCCATCGGCAGCATGAGGAGTCCGGCGTGCAGCGGGTCGAGCCCGCGGACGTCCTGGAGGTACAGGGAGGTGAGGAAGAGGAAGCCGCCGAGGCCGGCGAAGGCGGCGACCGCGATGACGGTGGCGCCGGAGAAGGGCGCGGAGCGGAAGAACCGCAGGTCGATCAGCGGGTCGGTGCGCCGGGGTTCGTACCGCAGCAGGCCCAGCAGCGCGCCCAGGGAGGCCGCCGTGCAGCCGAGCACCACGGGCGAGGTCCAGCCGCGCTCCGGCGACTCGATGATCGCGTAGGTGAGGGCGGCGAGCACCACGACGACCAGCAGCTGGCCGACCGGGTCCACCCGGCGGGTGCGGGCCGCCCGCGACTCCGGCACGTAGCGGGTGGTGAGGAAGAGGGCGGCCAGGCCGATCGGGACGTTGATCCAGAAGATCGCCCGCCAGCCGGCCGACTCCACCAGTGCCCCGCCGATGATCGGCCCGGCGGCCATGCTGATGCCCACCACGCCGCTCCAGACGCCGATCGCCCGGGCGCGCTGCCGGGAGTCGGTGAAGGTGTTGCTGATGATCGACATGGCGACGGGGTTGAGCATCGATCCGCCGACCGCCTGGAGCATCCGCGCGGCGATCAGCCAGCCGAGCCCGGGGGCCAGGCTGCACAGCAGGGAGGCCGCGGTGAACACCACCAGTCCGATCCGGAACACCCGGCGGCGGCCGATCCGGTCGGCGGTCGAGCCGGAGAGCATCAACAGGCTCGCCAGCACCAGGGTGTAGGCGTCGACCGTCCATTGCAGGCCGGACACCGTGGTGTCCAGGTCGCGCCGGACGGCGGGCAGGGCCACGTTCAGGATGGTGTTGTCGAGGCTGACGATCAGCAGGCTCATGCAGCAGATGGCGAGCACGAGCCAGGGCCGCGGTCGAGCGGCATCGGGCATGACGAACGCTCCAGATTTATTTGTGTTGTTGTAATCATTGTAATACTACAACTAATCCGGGAGGCGACTCCACCCCCGGACCGGCCCTGGACAGCGCAACGGCCGCGCCCCGCCGATCTCCTCGACGGGGCGCGGCCGTTGGGGGCCCGCGGATCAGGCCTTCTTGACCACGCCGGACTTGAGCTGCATGGCACCGAAGCCCTCGATGCGGCAGTCGATGTCGTGCCCGTCGACACCGTCCACCAGGCGGATGTTGCGGACCTTGGTGCCGGCCTTGATACCGGAGACGCTGCCCTTGACCTTCAGCGCCTTGACCACCGTCACGGTGTCGCCGTCGCTCAGCACGTTGCCGACGGCGTCCTTGATCACGCGCTCGCCGGCCGGCGCGCCGGCCTGGTCGGCGCCGCCGGGCACCCACTCGTGGGCGCACTCGGGGCAGACCATGAGGGCGTTCATCTCATACGTGTACTCACTGGAGCACTGCGGGCAGGGGGGAAGGTTGTCGCTCATGTGTTCAGGATATCCAGCCGTTCGGCGCTGCTCCGGGGCACGAGCGAGGAGGTCAGCGGGGGTACCGGAACCGGTCGGCCGCCGCTTCCGGTGCGCACGGGGTCGTGGCCGGCGGCCGCACCCGCCCGGCCTTCCCAACCCGCCTCCGCCGCCGGGCCGTCACTCCCCGCCCAGCGGCGCGGGCAGCGGACGGCAGTGCAGGATGTCCAGCCGCGAGACCGCCCGCGTCACCACCACGTACAGCCGGTGCAGGCCGCGCGCCTCGGCCTCCACGATGGCGGCCGGCTCCAGCACCACCACGTGGTCGTACTCCAGCCCCTTCACCAGCGAGGCCGGCAGCACCGTCACCCGCGCCGTGGTGCCGACCTGTTCGGCCGCCCCGGTCGGGATCCCCGCCGCGAGCAGCGCCTCGGCGGCCTCCGCCACCGCGCTGTCCGCCGCGATCACCGCGATCGAGCCTTCGCGCTCCAGCGCGGCCCGCACCGCCGCGACCACCGCTCCGCCCAGGCCGTCCCCGGCGACCCGCCGCACCGTCAGCTCCCCGTCCCGCCGCAGCGACACGGCCGGCGGCACGTCCACGTCCAGCGCGCCCAGCAGGGTGTTGGCGAGGGCCGTCACGGCGGCCGGGACCCGGAAGCCGGTGGTCAGCGGCACCACCGCGGCCTGCGGCTTGCCCAGGTGGGCGAGCTGCTCGGGCCAGCTGCGGGCGGCCCACGGGGCGGTCGCCTGGGCGAGGTCGCCGAGGACGGTCAGGGAGCCGAAGGCGCTGCGGCGGGCGATCGCCCGGCACTGCATCGGGGAGAGGTCCTGGGCCTCGTCCACCACGACGTGGCCGAAGCCGGCCGGGCGCTCGATCAGGCCGGCCACCTCGTCCAGCAGCACCAGGTCGTGCTCGGACCACTTGGCGCTCTTCTCCGAGCGCGGCGGCCGGCGCCACAGGATCGCCGCCTGCTCCTCGGGGCCGAGCACCCCCTCGGCGGCCTCGGCCAGCAGGGCGGGGTCGCTCAGCAGCGCGGCGACCACGGCCTCCGGGCGCAGGTTCGGCCAGGCGGCCTCCAGGAAGGCGGCCACCGGCCCGCAGCGGCCGATCTTCCGCGACCAGGCGCCGGACCGGACACCGGTCCGCCGCTCGGCCTGGTCCTGGAGCATCGCCACCAGCCGGGTGCGCAGGCTCTCCCGGCCGATCGCGTACGGCGGCGCCTGCTCGCGCAGTTCGGCGACCGTCCGTTCCAGCCGCTCCGGGGGCACCCGCCACCGGTAGGAGCCGTCCGGTACGACCAGCGGCTCCGGGCCCGTCGCCCGGATGCGGCCGTACAGCGCCCGGCGCAGCACCGTCGCCATCCGCGCGTCCTGCTTGACCGCGGCGGCCCGCTCGTCGTCCACGGCGGCGACCGGCCGGGTGGCGACCAGGTCCTCGACGGTGCGCTGGGTGACGTCGATCTCGCCGAGCGCGGGGAGCACCTCGGCGATGTAGCGCAGGAAGGTCCGGTTGGGACCGATGACCAGCAGCCCGCCGCGCTGGATCCGCTGCGGGAAGCTGTACAGCAGGTACGCGGCGCGGTGCAGCCCGACCGCGGTCTTGCCGCTGCCGGGCGCGCCCTGCACGCAGACCGACTCGCTCAGCTCGCCCCGCACCAGCATGTCCTGTTCGGGCTGGATGGTGGCGACGATGTCCCGCATCGGGCCGGTGCGGGGCCGCTCGATCTCGGCGGCCAGAATGCCGCCGGCACCGCCCTCGCCACCCTCACCGCCCTCACCACCGTCCGCCGCGACGCCGGCCGCCGGGCCGTGCCCGCCCTCCGCGCCGAGGGGTTCGTCCTCCAGCCCGGTCAGCTCCTCCGGCGCGCCCAGACTCCACGGCGCCCAGCCGAACCGGCGGCGCCGCGCGAGCCCGAGCGGGGTGTGGGTGCTCGCCCGGTAGAACGCCCGGGAGACCGGGGCCCGCCAGTCGACCACCAGCGGCGGCACCGTCGGGTCCTCGGAGATCCGCCGGCGGCCCACGTAGTAGCGCTGCCGCCGGTGCTCCCCGGCCTCCGCGGTGTCGGCGAAGTCGAGGCGGCCGAAGAAGGACGGGCTCTCCGGCAGCTCGTTCATCCGCTTGGCGCGGGTGCGCAGGTACCGGCCGAGCGCTTCCGCGCTCGCACCGTCGCCGGAGACGTCCTCCGCGGCGACGACCTGGTGGCCCGCGTCCTCGACCTGCCGGGCCGTCGCGACCCGGCAGACCTCCACGTAGGCCCGCTCCCGTTCCAGTTCGCCGTCCAGGTTCCGGATTTCCGAGGTCATCGTTCGCGCCCCTTCCCGCACAACGGGCTTGTCTGCCGCTCGAAGTCCAGCATAACTTAACTCAGTAAAAATACTGACTTGGTTGCTGCTCCAGGAGGCGGGTTCGGCCCGGGCGCCTCAGGACACCAGGGGCGCCTCCTCCAGCTCGGTCAGCGTCACGGTGCACAGGCCGCCGCGCTCCGCCCGGACGTCGGTGACCTCCAACTGCGTGCCGGGCAGCAGGATGAACTCCTCCTCGCCGGTGAACGCAGAGAACTTCCTGATGCCGGCGGCCCGCACCGGACGCACCTCGAACAGCGTCCGCTTGCCCCGGCTGCCCAGGAAGGACCGCGCGACCCCGAGCTCGGAGGTGCAGGAGGAGACGCCCCACCACGTCACCGTCCTCCCGAGCGGGTACTGTCGCCGCAGGTCCAGCGAGACCCCGCGCCACAGCGGCGCGGTGCGGACGGGCAGTCGCGACACCGCCGCGAACAGCAGCCGCAGGTACGGCAGGTAGGGCACCAGCCGGCTGCGGTCCGGCGAGCGCAGCACCGCGTTGATCTCCCGGTAGAACGCGGACTCGCAGGTGTACAGGTACAGCGCGGCGATCTCGTCGGCGGACAGGCCGGTGGCCGCCTCGTCCGCCCGCCGCTTGCCGAAGTCGTGCGACAGCGACACGTGCCGGTCCAGGCCGCGCAGCAGCTCGGCGACCGGCGACACCGCCTCCCGGAAGCCCGTCGGCGGGGTGTCGAACACACCGGTGATCGCCGGCAGGACGAGGCCTTCGTCCTTCACCCCGGCGAGTCGGTCCAGGTAGAGCTGGTGCAGCTCCATGGTGGAGGTGATGAAGGCACCCATCCGCTCGGCGACCCCGGCGTCCGCCCCGCCGCCCTGCGCCGACGGCGCGTTCCACCCCGTGCTGGGCAGCCAGTCGACCTCGTCGGCGCCGAGCGAGGCCAGGGCGGCGTTCACCGTGGCGAAGTGCTCGCCGTCGCAGAAGATGTCACCCTGCGCCGCCGGGTTGGCGTGGTCGATGTGGCGGACCTCGACCTCGGGGTACTTCTCCTGCAACCGCAGGACGACGTTCTTCAGGCTGCGGGCGTGCGCGCCCCACCAGGCGAAGACCACGTAGCGGTCCTCCTCGGCGGCCCGCTGCTTGGCGCGGAGGATCTCCTCGACGATCCGCTCGGCGACCGGCCGCCAGAACCCGGTGTGCTCGTCCGGCCCCATCGCGCCGTCGCTGCTCGCGGTGAGCGCCGCGTTCAGCAGCAGCACGCCCTGGGTCAGCATCGCCTGGAACCACTCCGGCGGCTGGACCGTCTCCTGCTTCTTCAGCAGCGCCCGTATGTCGGCGATCGGCGTCTTCTTGGGGATGCCGTACTTCCACATCGCCGCGGCCTTGATCAGGCAGCGAATGCTGATCACCCGGCCGAACTGGCTGTCCTTCCAGTCGTGGAAGGTGTTGTCGAACATCGCGATGCCGGTGGCGCTCTCCGGCCTCGGGTACGGGTTCTGGCCGAAGACGACGACCTTCCACCGGTGCGGCGCGTGCGGCTTGAGTGCCTGGAAGGTCAGCTCGCGGACCGGGACGACCTCCGGGCCGCGGCCCGGGCCGATGAACGAGGCCGCACCGGGCTGCGCCTCGATCACCGGCTTCAGCAGCGGCAGCCACGGCTCGCCGCCGCCCGTGAAGAGGTCGGCGAGGGCGAGCGGGTCGTTCGCGTCGGGCTGGGTGGCGGGGGTGTCGACAGCGCTCATGGTGGTGCGACTCCGGCTGGTCGGGACAGTACGAATGTCAGACGAACGGCAGATGATGGCCCGTCAGCTTCCCTGGCGGACACCACAGTCCTACCAGCAGGGTCCGACAATCCGGCCCGCGCCGACCGGCCGCCGACCGGCGCGGGCGAGGTGCCGACGAGGTGCCGACGGGGCGCCGACGGGGCCCGGACGGATTGTCAGTGACGGGCGCTAGCTTCGTCGGTGTCACCAAGGAACCGGCCCACCGGGCACCCCCGAACGACAGGAGCCCAGCATGACCACGGACCGCACCGAGCCGCCGCTCAAGGTGCTGCTGACCGACCTCAACGCGACGGTCGTGGAGTCCTGGCGGGCGGCCTTCGCCGACGTCCCCGGGATCGACATCCGGCACGCCTCGCTGCTCACCGCGAAGGCGGACGCCTGGGTCAGCCCCACCAACTCCCGCGGCCGGATGGACGGCGGAACGGACGCCGCGATCAAGCGCCACCTGGGCGCGGGCATCCAGCTGCGGGTCCAGAAGGCGATCCGCGAGCAGCACGCCGGCAGCCTCCCGGTCGGCAGCGCGGTCTGCGTCCCGTCCGGCGCCGTCAACCCGGCGTTCCTGATATCGGCCCCGACCATGCGGACCTCCTCGCAGAACGTCAGCGAGACCTTGAACGTGGCCCTGGCCTGCGCCGCCGCCTTCCAGGCCGTCCACCGGCAGAACCGGCTGCGGCCGGGCTCGATCCGGTCCGTCGCCCTGGTCGGCATGGGCGCCGCGACGGGCAAGGTCCCGCCCCGGGTCTGCGCCAACCTGATGTGGTCCGGCTACACCCTCTTCAACGACCACCACTTCGAGGACGACGACGACCTGCGCGCCACCGTCCTGGCCCAGTTGGACGACCTCGAAAAGGCGCCCGCCACCGAGCGGGTGCGCATCGTGCCGCCCGCACGCCGCGGTTCGCCCGCCCGCCGGGCCTGACCCCGTCCCGGAGCGGCCACCCGCACCGCCGCCCACCGCCGCACGGCCGCCGGGCGGCGGCGCCACCCCCGCCCTGCTCACTCCCGCCGGACGCCCGGCCCGCGCGCCCTCAGCCCGCCGTGAGCGCCAGCCGGATCCAGCGCTCGGACTCGGCGACCGCCAGCCCCACGTCGAAGGCCTTCGGAGCGGCCGCGGCCTGCACCACCAGCCCCTTGAGCAGCCCCACGAAGGCCAGTGCGAACGCGCCCGGGTCCACGCCGGGGCGCAGCTCGCCCTCCCGCTGCCCCTGCCCGACCACCTCGGCCGCCCACTCCCGGGTCCGGGCGTCCAGCTCCGCCACCGCGGTGGTCAGCTCCGAGGCCCCGGCGAGCGCCTCCGCGCCCAGCACCACGAAGGCCCGGCCCAGGTCGGTCGGGTTGCGCACGCCCTCCAGGCAGCCGCGCGCGAACCCGCACAGCTCGTCCACCGCGCCCGCCCCGCTGCGCTCCGGCGCGGCCGCCGCCATCGCCTCGGCCAGCGCCGCCTCCTGGAGCCGGGCGAGCAGTGCGGCCTTCGACCCGAAGTAGTGGGTGGCCAGGCCCCGGCTGAAGCCCGCCTCCTCCCCCACCCCGGCCAGCGTGACCCCGGTGCTGCCGTGCTCGGCGATCAGCCGGGCGGCGGCGGCGATCAGCGCGGACTCGGCCCGGGCCCGCCGTTCGGCCTGGGTGCGGCGCGCGGGCGCCTCCCGGAGCGTCCCGGGTCCGCCGGTTCGGCCCTCATCGTGCGTAGACATGCCACCATGCTACGGTGAACTTGCTTGTTGGATAACAAGTAACTTCCGGAGCGGCGGACACTCCCCCGGCCCGCCGCCCCCGCGAGAAGGGAAGTCCTGATGACCGCCACGATGCTCGCCGGCCGGCTCGACGTCGCCAAGGGCGCCTTCGCCGTGGAGGAGGTCCCCGTCCCGGTGCCCGGTCCGGGCGAGGTGCTGATCAAGGTCGAGGCCGCCGGCGTCTGCCTCTCCGACGTCCACCTGATCGAGGGCATGCTCAAGCCGCTCTTCCTCAAGGGCGACAAGGTCACCCTCGGCCACGAGGTCGCGGGCACCGTGCACACCCTCGGTGAGGGCGTGACCACCGCGGCCGTCGGCGACCGGGTGCTGCTGCAGGCCGGCGAGAACCGCGACGGCGTCGTGCACACCCGCGGCGTGGACTACGACGGCGGCTGGGCCGAGTACGCGCTCGCCACCGCCACCACCCTGGTACCCATACCGGACGAACTCCCCTTCGAGCAGGCCTGCTTCATCCCCGACGCGGTCTCCACCCCCTGGGCCGCCATCACCGCCACCGGCGCCGTGCGGCCCGCCGAGGCGGTCGGCGTCTGGGGCGTCGGCGGCCTCGGCGCCCACGGCGTGCAGCTGCTGCGGGCCATCGGCGCCTTCCCGATCGTCGCCGTCGACCCGCTGCCGGCCGCCCGTGAGCGCGCCCTGGCCTTCGGCGCCGACGCGGCCCTCGACCCGGCCGACCCCGCGTTCGCCCAGCTGCTGCGCGAGGCCACCGGCGGTCGCCCGCTGTCCGCCGCCTTCGACTTCGCCGGGGTCGCCCCGGTGCGCGAGCAGGCCATGGCCACCCTGGGCGAGCACGGCCGCCTGGTGCTGGTCGGCCTCACCGACAAGCCGCTGACCGTCACCAACGGCACCCTGGTCAGCTACCTGCGCCAGCAGATCCGCGGCCACTACGGCTCCGAGGGCCAGGACGTCGTCGACCTGGTCAACCTGGTCCGCGGCGGCCGGCTCGACTTCTCCCGCTCGGTGAGCGGCGCCTTCCCGCTCGCCGAGGCGGCCCGCGCGGTCGAGGCGCTGGAGCGCAAGGAGGGCAACCCGATCCGCCTGGTGCTCAAGCCCTGACCCGGCCCCGCCGACCCGGCGCCGCACCTCCGGACTGAGCCCGGCGGGTGCGGCGCCGCCGCCACCTCGGCCGACTCCCGGGACAGCACGCCCCCCGCACCTCGACCCCGCAGCCCGCGCCCCGATCCCGCAACCCGCAACCCGCAACCCGCAACCCAAACGCCCCAACTCCGCGCCCCCGCACGGAAAATGGCATGCACGCCACTAGCCAACCGGCCAGTAGCACCCCTACCGTCGACTCTCCCGTGAGACTTCGACGGAGGAGTCCGCCTTGCGTTCACGCCAGCGCCCCCGCCCCCGCTCCCTCCGACTCCCGGCCGCCGCCCTCGCCTCGGCCCTGCTCGTCACCGCCGCCCTGACCACCAGCCCCACCGCCACCGCCGCCCCCACCCCGGCGGCGACCGCCGCCGCCAACGACTACTGCGGCGGCCACTGCGCCGACATCCTGCCGCCCGGCGAGAACGGCAACGCCACGCTCGCCGACATCCTGCTCAACCGGGCCTTCGGCACCCGCCCCGCGCACACCGACGACCAGCTCGGCCCCTACGCCGCCCTCGCCTCCGGCTACCCCGGCCTGACCGAGGCCAAGCTGCGCGACTTCTTCAACGACGCCTCCTTCGGCGTCCCCGCCGACCAGGTGGCGAGCACCACCAGCCCGCGTCCGGACGTCACCATCGTGCGCGACAAGGCCACCGGCGTCCCGCACATCTCCGGGACCACCCGCTACGGCACCGAGTTCGGCGCGGGCTACGCCGCCGCCCAGGACCGCCTCTGGGTGATGGACCTCTTCCGGCACGTCGGCCGCGGCCAGCTGTCCGGCTTCGCGGGCGGCGCCGCCGCCAACCGCCAGCTGGAGCAGACCTTCTGGCAGGCCGCGCCGTACACCGAGGCGGAGCTGCAGCAGCAGATCGACGCCATCGCCGCCCGCGGCGGCCGGGCCACCCAGGCACTCGCCGACGCCAACGCCTACCTCGACGGCATCAACCAGTACGCCAAGGAGTCCTACAACGCCCGCACCTTCCCCGGCGAGTACGACCTCACCGGGCACATCGACCCGATCACCAACGCCGGCTCGATCGAGCCGTTCAAGCTGACCGACCTGGTGGCCCTCGCCTCCGTGGTCGGCGCGCTGTTCGGCTCCGGCGGCGGAGGCGAACTGGCCTCCGCCCAGGTCAAGTCGGCCGCCGAGGCCCGGTACGGCAAGGACGCCGGGGACGCGGTCTGGACGTCGCTGCGCGAGGCGGACGACCCGGAGGCCGTCCAGACCCTGCACGACGGGCAGAGCTTCCCGTACGCGACCGTCCCGGACCAGCCGCAGGGCACGGCGCTGCCGGACCCCGGCTCGGTGGTGCCCGAGCGGGTCGTCCACGACGCCACCGGCTCGGGCAACTCCGCCACCACCGAGGCGAACGGCGTCCTGCCCGGAAACCTGCTGACCGCCAAGCACGGCATGTCCAACGCCCTGCTGGTCTCCGGCGCGCACACCGACGACGGCCACCCGGTGGCCGTGTTCGGCCCGCAGACCGGCTACTTCGCCCCGCAGCTGCTGATGCTGGAGGAGATCCAGGGCCCCGGGATCAGCGCGCGCGGCGCCGCCTTCGCCGGCCTGAGCTTCTACGTGCAGCTCGGCCGCGGCCAGGACTACGCCTGGAGCGCGACCTCCGCCGGTCAGGACATCACCGACACCTACGCCGTCCCGCTCTGCACCACCGACGGCTCCCCGGTCACCACCGCCGCCAACTCCTACCTGTGGCACGGCCAGTGCCTGCCCTTCGACCGGCTGGAACGCCAGAACGCGTGGAAACCCACCACCGCCGACTCCACCCCGGCCGGCTCCTACACCCTGGTGATGTACCGCTCCAGGTACGGCCTGGTCAGCGCCCGCGGCACCGTCGGCGGCGCGCCCGTCGCCTTCACCTCGCTGCGCTCCACCTACCGGCACGAGGCCGACTCCATCATCGGCTTCCAGGAGCTGAACGACCCGGGCGCGGTGCAGGGCGCGGCGGGCTTCCAGCGGGCCGCGCAGGACATCAACTACACCTTCAACTGGTTCTACGCCGACGCGCGCGACATCGCGTACTACAACTCCGGCAGCAACCCGGTCCGTGCCCCCGGGGTGGACCCGGGCCTGCCCGTCCAGGCTCAACCCGCCTACGAGTGGGCCGACTTCGACCCGGTCGCCAACACCGCCCGGTACACCCCGGCGGCCGAGCACCCGCAGTCCGTCAACCAGGACTACTACATCTCCTGGAACAACAAGCAGGCGAACGGCTTCACCTCGGCCGGTTTCGGCAACGGCTCGGTGCACCGCGGCAACCTGCTGGACGACCGGGTCAAGTCCCTGCTGAGGAACGGCGGCAGGGCGAGCCGGGTCTCGCTCACCCAGGCGATGGAGAGCGCCGCCCTGGCCGATCTGCGGGCCGAGGACGTGCTGCCCGACCTGATCCGCGTGCTGCGCAGCGCGCCCGTCACCGACCAGGCCGCCCTCACCGCCCTGCAGCAGCTGGAGGCCTGGCTCGCCAACGGCGGCCAGCGGAGGGAGACTTCGGCGGGCAGCCACGGCTACGCGGACGCCACCGCGATCCGGGTGATGGACGCCTGGTGGCCACTGGTCGCCGAGGGCGTCATGCGGCCGGGTCTCGGTGACCCGCTGTTCGGCGCGCTGACCGGCGCCCTCCAGATCAACGAGTCCCCCTCGGGCGGGCAGGCCGGCTCGGCCACCGGCCCGGTGAGCGCCAACGAGGCCATCCCGCACAAGGGTTCGGCCTTCCAGTACGGCTGGTGGAGCTACCTGGACAAGGACCTGCGCGCCGTTCTCGGCGACCAGGTGGCCGGCCCGCTGGCCCGGCCGTTCTGCGGCGGGGGCGACCTCGCGGCCTGCCGGACCGTCCTGCTGAACACCCTGAAGCAGGCCGCCGCCCAGACCTCCGCCCAGGTCTACCCGGGCGACGCGGACTGCTCGGCCGGCGACCAGTGGTGCGCCGACACGATCATCCAGCGACCGCTGGGCGGCGTGACGGACGCCAAGACCACCTGGCAGAACCGCCCGACCTACCAGCAGGTGGTCCAGTTCCCGAGCCACCGCTGACCGACGCGGCCGGTGCCCCGGCGAGGGGCACCGGCCGCCGGTCACTCCGCCGCGCCCACCCGCTTCACGACCGCCGCCGTGTCCTCGCGCAGGTACCGGGGCTGGACCCGCAGCCGCCGGACCGCCTTGATGTACGTCTCCCGGCTGTCGCCCGTGGTCATCCGGTCCGAGGCGGCTTCGGCCAGCTCGACGATGGCCTCCATCAGCCCGGCGAGCGCCCCCAGCAGAGCCGCCTCCTCCTTCTCCGGAACCCTCTCCCGGCTGCTGTCCCGCGCCTTCGGCAGCGCGTTCTCCCGCAGCTGCCGCCGCGCCTCGTCCACCGCGTCGACCATCGCCCGTACGCCACTGTCCATCGCGACCCCCTCGCCCCTTCGCTCCTCCGGTGTATTCCGCGAGCCTTCCCACCCCGCCCCCCACTCAGACCCGACCCGGCGCGCGGCCCGCGGGAACTGCCCCTAGCGTGGTCCGGGGACCGCCCGACCACCCCCGGGCCGAGACCCGGGTCCCGCACCAGGAGGCATGCCGACCATGACCGCCAACCTCGCCGAGCTCACCGGCGACTACGTCCTCGATCCCACCCACACCCGGATCGGCTTCGTCGCCCGCCACGCCATGGTGACCAAGGTCCGCGGCGCGTTCCACCGGTTCGAGGGCACCGCCCACCTCGACGGCGGCGACCCGTCCAGCTCCTCCGGCCAGGTGGTGATCAAGGCCGAGAGCATCGACACCGGCGTGGAGCAGCGCGACCAGCACCTGCGCACCAACGACTTCCTGGACGCGCCGAACTTCCCCGACATCACCTTCCGCTCCACCTCGGTCGAGGTGCGCTCCGGCACCGACTACCGGGTCACCGGGGACCTGACCATCAAGGACACCACCCGCCCGGTCACCATCGACTTCGAGTACACCGGCAACGCCGTCGACCCGTACGGCAACCTGCGGGTGGGCCTGGAGGGCTCGGTAACCATCAGCCGCAAGGAGTACGGCGTCACCTGGAACGCGGCACTGGAGGGCGGCGGCGTCCTGGTCGGCGACAAGGTCGTCCTGGAGTTCGACATCTCGGCGATCCGCCAGGGCTGACTCCCCCGAACGGCCGGAACCGGTACCCCCACGAACGGGTTCCCGCCGCGGCCCGTCAACCGCCGGACCGCACGGCGGCCGCCCGGCTAGTCTCCTGGCATGCCAACAGAAGACTCCCTCGCGACCGGCCAGCGCTCCCTCGGCGAACCCGCCCTCGACTACCCGCTCTGGCCCCCGCTCACCGCCGGCTGCCCGCGCACCGGCACCGAGGACGTCTCCTACCCCGTCGAGGTCGACTACGCCTACGACAAGGCCGACCCGGCGGACCTGTTCGCCCCCGCCCCGGTGCGCGGCGGCCTGGAGCGCTGGGCCCCGCTGCTGCCCCCGCTGCTCGCACCGGGTCTGGGCGAGGGCGCCACCCCGACGGTGGAGATCGAGCCCGGGGTGTACGTCAAGGACGAGTCCCGCAACCCCACGTGGAGCCACAAGGACCGGCTGAACCGCTGCACTACCAGCGCGGCCGTGGGCGTCGGCGCGCCGGGCCTCGCGGTCGCCTCCTCCGGCAACCACGGCGCCTCGGCCGCTGCCTACGCCGCCCGCGCCGGACTGCGCTGCGTGGTGTTCACCGGCCCGGACCTGCCGCCGAACGTCGACGCCTTCCTCAACGCCTACGGCGCGGTGGTGCTCCCGGTGCCGTGGGAGGCCCGCTGGCCGCTGCTGCGCCAGGCGGTCGACCGGCTGGGCCTGCACCCGGTCAGCAATCTGACCACCACCCACACCGGGCACGCGTACGGCCCCGAGGGCTACAAGACCGTCGCGTACGAGATCTTCCAGGACATCGGCCTGCCGAGCGCGGTGTTCGTCCCGACCGGCTACGGCGAGCTGCTGTTCGGCGTCTGGAAGGGCTTCGCCGAGCTGCGCCGGCTGGGCCTGACCGACCGCGTTCCGCGCATCCACTCCTGCGAGACGGCCGCTTCCGGGCCGCTCGCCCTGGCGATCGCCGAGGGCCTGCCGGCCGCCCGGGTGACGGTCGGCCCGAGCGACGCGTACTCGATCGCCTCCTCGGTCAGCGGCTACCGGGGCGTGCTCGCCGTCCGGGAGAGCGGCGGCCGGGCGCTGACCCTGGACGACGCTCAACTCGCCGACGCCCAGCGGGAGCTGGCCCGGGCCGGGCTCTGGACGGAGCTGTCCTCGGCGGCCGGCCTGGCGGGGCTGCGCAGCCTCGGCGAGCCGGACCTCGCCGATGGCCCGGTGGTCTGCGTGTCGACCTCCAGCGGGTTCAAGGACAAGGGCGTCGGCACCGGTCGGACCGAGCCGGTCGCCCCCGACTGGGAGGCGGTCGCCCGCCGCCTGCGCGCGGCCGGCATCACCGGCTGAGCCCGGTCCTTCACCGCCGCGAGGCCCGCTGTTCACCCGCCCGCCCACGCTCGTAGGGTCGCCGTAAGGTCGGTGTTCGCCGAGCGCCAGCAGGCTTGCACTCTCCGTCAACTCCCGTCACCTGCCGAAGGGTAGCCACCGTGTCGCGTTCCCTCCGCCGCCTGCTGCCGCTCGCCGTCGCCGTCGCGGCGGTGCCCGTGCTCGCCCTGCCCGCCCTCCCGGCCGGCGCGGTCTCGTACGGCACCCCGACGATCACCTTCTCGGCCGGATACCTGTCCGGCGCGGTCGGCGCCACCGGCGACCCGACCGTGACCGTGACGGTCGCCCAGTCCGGCGCCGCGGCCTCGGCGCTGACCGTCGCCGCCTCGGCCACCACCCGCAGCTCCGTGGCCCGCACCGGCGACGTCACGGTGACCGGCACCGGCGGCACCCGCACCCTGGCGGTCGCCGCCCAGGGCGTGGGCTACGCCGACCTCACCGTCAAGGTCACCGGCCTCGGCGGCAAGAGCGCCACCCGCACCCTGCACTACGCGGCCTCCCCCGCCGTGCAGTCCTCCGCCACCAGCCGCTACCTGACCGGCTCCAGCGACGCCTCGGCCGCCGTGGACGCGGGCGGCGGCTACATCGTGGTCGGCGACGACGAGTCCAACACCCTGCGCCTGTACGACCGCAACAACTCCGGTGCGCCGATCCGCACCTGGGACTTCAGCTCGGCCCTCGGCGTCTCCAAGGAGATCGACATCGAGGCCGCCACCCGGGTCGGGAACACCATCTACTGGACCGGCTCGCTGGGCAACAACAAGGACGGCGTGGTCAAGCCCGACCGGCACACCGTCTTCACCACCACCGTCACCGGCTCCGGCGCCGACACCCAGCTGTCCCTGGCCGGCTCCTACGACGGCCTGCGCGACGACCTGATCGGCTGGGACAACGCCCACGGCAAGCGCTACGGCTTCGCGGCCGGCGCCGCCGACGGCCAGGCGCCCAAGCAGATCGACGGGTTCAACGTCGAGGGCCTGGAGTTCGCCCCCGGCAGCACCAGCACCGCCTACATCGGCTTCCGCGCGCCGCTCACCCCGGCCGTCACCGGCGGCCGGGCGCTGCTCGTCCCGGTCACCAACCTCCCGTCCCTGCTGAACGGTTCGGCCGCCCACGCGGCCTTCGGCGACCCGATCGAGCTGGACCTCGGCGGGCTGTCCGTCCGCGACATCCGGCGCAACGACCTCGGCCAGTACCTGATCGTGGCCGGTTCCTGGGCCGCCGAGGACAACTCCGCCCCGTACGCGCTCTACCGCTGGAACGGTCAGCCCGGCTCCGACCCGACCAAGCTGATCGACCTGCCGACCAGCGACTACGGCGCCTGGGAGGCCGTCCCGGACGTCCCGGACCTGGACGCCCCCGGCGCCCGCGCCCAGCTCATCACCGACGACGGCTCCGCCGACCTCTACAACGACGCCACCGCCGCCAAGGACCTCACCCACCCCGAGTGGAAGAAGTCCCGCAGCACCTGGTTCACCCTGAACTGACCGTCTCCCACCGGCCGCGTGCCGGGGCCCTTCGGCACATCCGCCGAAGGGCCCGCGGGCGTCCTGGAACGAACACGCTCAGAGTTCGACCAGCACCTTCCCCTTGCTGGCCGACCGGTCCCGGTAGAGGCCGCGGTAGGCCACCGGGATGCTGTCGAACCCCTGGTGCACGGTCTGCTGGTAGGACAGTTCCCCGCCGCGGACCAGCGCCCCGAGGTCCCGCCGCAGGGCGGCCCAGTTCTCCGCGGTGAACCACTCCAGCGAGAAGATGCCCCGGATCGTGGTACGCGGGAACATGATCATCGGCAGCAGCCGCGGCCCCGCCCAGTCCCCGCCGACCTGGCTCCCCCACTGCCAGCAGACGGCCACCCGGCTCTCCACCGCGAGCATGCCGAAGACCACGTCGGTCAGCGTCCCGCCGAGGCTGTCGAAGTAGCGGTCGATGCCCCCCGGGGCCAGCTCGGCCAGCTCCTTCTCCAGCCGCTCCGGCGCGTCGCCGTCGCGGTACAGCAGCACCCCGTCGAAGCCCAGCTCCCACAGCCGCGCCGTCTTCTCCGGCGACGCCGTGGTCCCGATCACCCGTGCGCCCCGGTGCTTGGCCAGCTGCCCGACCAGCGAGCCGACCGCCCCGGAGGCGCCGCCGACCAGCACCGTCGACCCGGGGCGCACGTCCAGGAACTTCTCGACCGTCCCCCAGGCCGTCATCCCGGGCCCGCCCAGGATGCCGAGCGCGGTGGACAGCGGCAGGTCCTCGTCGTAGTCGGCCGGGTCCAGCCGGCGGAAGGCCGGGAAGACCATCGGGAACGTCCCGGTCTGCCAGAGCCTGGGCGCGCCGTTGCTGACCAGGTGGCTGCGCCAGCCGCCGAAGCCCTGCACCAGGTCGCCCGCCGCGAACCGCGCGGTGGGCCCGGCGTCCAGCACCTCCATGATCGAGTCCGCGCCCATGTGGTCGCCGATCGGCGTGTCCAGCGCGATGCCCTGGAGATACGGGTCGACCGAGACGTACCGGGTGCGCAGCAGCATCTCGTCCGGGGCGAGCCGGACGTCCAGCTCCTCCACGACCTTCCGGTACATCCGCTCGACGTCCGGCACGCCGTCCACGTGCTCCCCGACGACCCACTTCTCGATCCTCACGAGGTGACTCCAAACTGGCGGTCGGCGGGGCCGACCGGTTCGATGAGCACGGTGGGCAGCGGTGCGCTGTCGTCCACCTCCGCGGTGAAGGGCTTGCCGTCGTCCCGGCAGATGAACTGGACGACGTGCCGGCCGGCCGCCGCCGCCCGGATCAGTCCGCCGGTGGTCGCCCAGACCCCGGAGAGGTAGAAGTTCGCCAGGCCGGGCAGCCCCGGGCCGTTGCGCTTGACCTCCTCCTCCAGCGTTTCGCCGCTCTCCACGAAGGGCTGCCAGCCCAGCACCGTCCCGTTGTAGTTGCCGGTGTAGCGGACCTGGGTGAGCGGGGTGGAGACGTCCTTGACGGCCACCGCCTCCCGGAGCCCGGGGTGGTGGCCGTCCAGGAACTCGACGATGGCGTCGCGCACCCGGCGCTTCTGCCGCTGGTACTCCCGCCCCCGGCCGACCGGCAGGGTGTGCAGTTCCTCGCCGCGCCGCACCCGGGGCTCCTGCTCCGGTCCGGTGCTCAGTTCCCGCCAGGGTTCGATGTCGCAGAAGTAGCTGGCGTACACCACGGTGGTGTCGGCGGGCGACAGCTCCGGGTAGTGGCGGCTGCGGAACTGGACGTTGATGCTCGGGTGCCGGATGCCGGTGAGCCGTTCGGCGACCTCGTCCTCCAGCAGGTAGGTGGTGCACGGGTCCCCGGCCGGGAAGGGCCGGCGCAGGCCGAGGAAGACGGTGACGTAGCCGGGGAAGACCATGCCCGGCTCGGTGATGGTCTGGGTGTAGAGCCGGCGGTAGGTGTCGCTCAGGTAGCGGCCCTTGAGCAGGTCCATCATGGTGGTCCGGCCGTCGCAGGCGGCCACCACGATGTCGGCCCGCACCTCCTGGCCGTCGCTCAGCCGCACCCCCACCGCCCGGTCGCCCTCGATCAGGACCTCGGTCACCTTGGTGTTGTAGGTGATCTCGCCGCCCAGCCGCAGGTAGCGCTGCTCGATCGAGTTGGCCAGCCCCAGCGAGCCGCCCTCCGGCACCCCGGCCGACTGGCCGGCGTGGCAGGCGAGCTGGAAGTAGTTGGGCAGCACCGGGAAGTTGGGGTGCTTCTCGTACAGGATGAAGTTGAAGGCCTCGCGCAGCAGCGGGCTCCTGAACTTCGCCGAGTAGTCGCTCATCAGCACCGTGATCGAGCGCCGGATCACGTTGAAGTACGGCAGGAAGGAGGCGAGCATCCGCGTCCGCTCCCACCGGCCCATCAGACCGACCGGCTTGAGGAAGGGGTAACGGGCCAGCGCCAGACGGAACTTGCGCAGCCCCGCGCAGAACTGCCGGATCTGCCGGGCGTCCTCCGGGGCCAGTTCCAGCAGGTGGGCCTCCAGCCGGTCGGGGTCGGAGTAGAAGTAGACCGCCCCGCCGTCCCGGGTGCGCACCACGTTGAAGACGTCGAAGTTGCGCATCCGCTTGCCCTGCAGCGCGCCGAGTTCGAGCCAGATCTGGTGCATCTCGTTGCCCGGGCCGCTGCCCAGCAGCCAGCTGATGCAGCAGTCGAAGGTGAACTCCCCGCGGTCCCAGCCGGTGCAGCAGCCGCCGGGGATCTCGTGCATCTCCAGGATCCGGGTGCGGTAGCCGTTCATCCGCGCGAAGCAGCCGGTGGACAGGCCCCCGAGCCCTCCGCCGATGATGACCATGCTCTGCCGGCCGCCGGTCGTCGCCCCGCTCACTCCGCCGCTCCCACTTCCGCCACTCCCACTTCCGGCGCTCCCACGGTGGCCCGGCCGAGTTGCGGCAGCCGGCCCCACTTGCCCGCGTGCCAGGGTTCCCGGTTGTCGCTCGGCCAGGCCCGGAACGGCCGGCCGAGCTCCTGGCAGAGGTACTGCGCGGCGAACCGTCCGCTGGTGGCGGCCCGGATCAGCCCGCCGAGCGAGGTCCACTGGCCCGCCATGGAGAAGCCGCTCAGCCCGGGCAACCGCATCCGGTCCCGGTTGACCAGCCGGTTGGCGGCGTCCTCGGCCTCGGAGAAGGCCTGCCAGGCGAGGATGCTGCCGTAGGTGTTGCCGGTGAACCGCTCGGTGGTCACCGGCGACGCCACGTCGACGAGTTCGATCCGCGGACCGAGCTCGGGGTAGGTCCGCTCCAGGAACTCCCGGACGAACGCGGCGACTTCCTGCTTGCGCGCCCGGTAGGCCCGGCGGTCGCTGCTCCGCAGGTCCTTCCAGGAGCGGTAGTCGCTGAAGTAGGTGCAGTGCAGCACCGACTTGCCGGGCGGGGCGAAGCCGTCCGCGTAGGTGGAGCGCAGCTGCACCACCAGGCTGCGCTGGAGCGAGCCGGGCAGCCGCGCACCGTCCTCGGGCGACAGCAGGTAGGTGGTGCTGTGCGGTTCGCCCTCGGGCAGCGGGCCGTCGACGCCGACGAAGGCGGAGACCACGGCCGGGTACAGGTTGCCCGGCTTGTCGAGCAGTTCGCCGTACAGCTTCTCGGTGGCGGGGCTGGAGTACCGGCCCTCCAGCAGCCGGTCGAGCACCGTCGGCCCGTCGCACGCGGCCACCACGTGGTCGGCGAAGTGCCGGGATCCGTCCTTGAGTTCCACGCCGATCGCGCGCCCGTCCTCGATCAGGATGCGCTCCGCCCGGCAGCGGTAGCCGATCACCCCGCCGAGCGAGGTGTAGCGCTCCTCCACCGAGCGGGCCAGCCCGAGCGAACCGCCCTCCGGGAAGCCCGCGTTGCCGTTGTGGGCGGCCGCCAGGGTGTACAGGTACGGCAGCAGCGGGAAGCCCTCGGGCTCCTGGAGGAACATGTTGGGGAAGGCCCGCCGCAGCAGCGGGTCCTGGAAACGCTCGGCGAAGCCGCTCATCGGGGTGGTCGCGGTGCGCCAGAACAGCCGGAACGCGGGCAGGACGGTGCGCAGGGTGCGCAGCCGTTCCGCCGTGGTGCGCAGCGGCCGCGGGGTGAGGTCCCAGGGCAGCTCGATCGCGGCGTAGCGGCGCAGGTCCCGGCAGAAGGCCCGGATCGGCTTGGCGTCGCCGGGCGCGAGGGCCAGCAGGTGGGCCTCCAGCCGGTCCGGGTCGCCGTAGAAGGTGACGGCCCGGCCGTGTTCGTCGACCACCCGGTTGAAGGTGTCGAAGCGGGTCACCGACTTGCCGTCCAGGGCGCCGAGTTCGCTCCAGACCTGGTGCGCTCCGGTGCCCTCGGCGGTGCCGATCAGCCAGTCGATGCAGTAGTCGAACAGGTAGCCGTGCCGGGACCACGCGGTGCAGCAGCCGCCGGGCAGCACGTGCTTCTCGAAGATCCGGGTCTCCAGGCCGCTCATCTGCGCGTAGCAGCCGGTGGCGAGGCCGGCCAGGCCGGCCCCGATCACGATCACCCGGGGCGGGCCGCCGGCGGCCCGTTCCCTGGTGGACCAGTCCGGCCCGCGGTCAGCCGAGGACATCGGCGGTGCCCCCGACCAGGATGGCGCCGGCCAGTTCGGCGTTGCGGGCGGCGAAGTCCCCGTCGAGCATCTCGGCGTGGGTGCCGTGCCCGACGTACACCGCGGTGCCCGTGGTGGAGGCGCCGTGCCAGGCGCCCGGTTCGCCGCCCACGTGCACGGAGAGCCGGTCGCGTTCGCAGACCACGTCCAACTGGGCCCTGACGGTTCCGGTGTTGGGCGTCCGGCTGCTGAACTCCAGGTAGTCCCTGGCCTGTTCGATGGTCTCCCGGGCGACGATCCGCGAGCCGGTGTGGCGGTGCAGGTGCTCGTGGAGTTCGCGTTCGAAGACGGCCAGGTGCTCCTCGCCGAGGTCGAAGGCCTCGGTGACCCGGTAGGCGTCCACCAGCAGCACCGAGGCCACCGCGCGTCCGCGCCGCTCCAGCTCCTTGGCCACCTCGAAGGCGAGGTTGCCGCCGAGCGAGTAGCCGAGCAGGACGTACGGCCCGCAGGGGTGCAGCTCCTCGACCAGGTCCGCGTAGCGGGCGGTCTTGTCGTCGCCGGTCAGGTAGTTGAAGGAGGCGATCCGGTGCTCCGGCAGGTGCGCGGCGAGCTGCCGGTAGACCAGCCCGTGGCCGCCGGCCGGCGGGAAGCAGAAGACCGTGCGGTCCTCGGGCGCCGCGGCGTTGAACCAGAGGTAGGGTTCGCCGCCGGCCACCTCGCCGGTGATGATCTGCTCGACGGTGCGGGCCATGCCGTGCAGGGTGGTGACCTTGAACAGCAGGCCGACCGGGATGCTGATGTTGAACTCGCTCTGCAGGTGGTGGATCAGCTCGATGAGCCGGATCGAGCTGCCGCCGAGTTCGAAGAAGTCGTGCTGGAGGCCGACTTCGTCCAGGCCGAGCAGGTTCTGCCAGTGCTCGGCGACCCTCGTCTCGTAGAGCGTGACGGGCGGTTCGTGCTGGGCCCCGGCGGTGTCGGCCTTCGGCTCGGGCAGGGCCGCGAGGTCCACCTTGCCGTTCGGGGTGAGCGGCAGGGCGGGCAGTTCGATGAGGTAGGAGGGGATCATCACGGTGGGCAGGTGCTCGGCCAGGTGGCGGCGCAGCTCGCGGCGGTCCAGCACGGTGCCCTCGGCGGGCACCACGTAGGCCGCGAGGGCGGCCTCGCCCCGGGCGTCCTGGCGCACCGCCACGCAGGCCTGGGCGAGTTCCGGACGGGCGGTGAGGTGGGCCTCGATCTCGCCGAGCTCGATCCGGTGTCCGCGGACCTTGACCTGGTTGTCGATGCGGCCGAGCAGGTGCAGGGTGCCGGCGGTGTCCCAGTGGCCGAGGTCGCCGGTGCGGTAGAGCCGCGCGGACGCGCCGTCGAGCTCCAGGGTGACGAAGCGCCGGGCGGTCTGTTCCGGGTCGTTGGGGTAGCCGGCCGCGACGCCCGCGCCGCCGATCCACAGCTCGCCGGGCACGCCCACCGGGACGGGCTCGCCGTACGGGTCCAGGACGTACACCGCGCTGTTCGGGAACGGCCGGCCGATCGGCACCATCCGGCCGGGTTCCAGCTGCTCGGTCGCGCCCTCGTAGTAGGTGCTGTCGACGCTGGCCTCGGTCAGCCCGTAGGAGTTGACCAGCCGGGTCCGCGGGCCGCACAGGGCGCGCACCCGCTGGTGCTCGGCGGCCTTCCAGGAGTCGGAGCCGACGATCAGCAGCCGCAGGAAGTCCAGCGTCAGGCCCTCGCGCTCGCAGTGGGCCAGCAGCCCGCGGGCCACGGCGGGCACGAACTCGCCGCCGTCCACGGCCTCCTCGCGCATCACCCGGTACAGCCGGGCGGTGTCGAAGAGCAGCTCGCGGTCGACCAGGACGAGGGTGCCGCCGGTGCTGAGCGCCCGGGCGAAGTCCCCGGAGAAGACGTCGAAGGCGGTGCCGGCCATCTGGAGGTGAACCCGGACCTCGGTGTCCAGCCGGTACTCGGCACGCCAGCCGGCGGTGACGGCGGCCAGGTTCCGGTGGTCGACCCGGACTCCCTTCGGCCGGCCGGTGGAGCCCGAGGTGTGGATCAGGTAGGCGGGCCGGTCCGGGTCGGCGGCGGGCAGCGGCACGGCGCCCCCCAGGACCGGCCGGTCCAGCTCCTCCAGGGTGACCGGCTCGGCGGGCAGGTCTGCGGGGAGCGGGCGCCGCTGGTCGACCACCACCAGCGCCGCTCCGGCGTCCGCCACCTGGTGGGCGAGCCGGTCGGCCGGGTGCCCGGGGTCGAGCGGCAGGTAGGCGGCGCCGGCCCGCCAGATCCCCAGCAGGGTGGTGATCAGCTCGGGCGACTTGTCCAGGCAGACCGCGACCACCGAGCCCTCGCCGACGCCGAGTTCGCGCAGCCTCACGGCGGTGCGCTGGGCCTGGCGCTCCAGTTCGCCGTAGGTCAGCCGGCGGACGCCGTCCCGGCCGGGCGCGACCACCGCGACGGCCTCGGGCCGTTCGGCGGCGGCCTTGGCGATCAGCTCGGGCACCGGGGTGTCGTGCTCGATCCGGCGCTCGGCGCCGCTGAATCCGGTGAGGATCTCCCGCCGTTCGGCGTCACCGAGCATCCGCAGCCGTCCGACCGGCTCGTCCTCGGCGGCGCGGGTCATGGCGTCCAGCAGGTTGCGGTAGTGCGCGGCCAGCCGCTGGACGGTGGCGGGCTCGAAGAGGTCCGAGTTGTACTTGAAGACGCAGTGGAAGCAGCCGTCCGCGCGGTCCTCGTAGGCGGACAGCGTGAGGTCGAACTGGCCTTCCTCTTCAGGGAGTTCGATGTACTCCAGACGGTAGCCGAAGCGCTCCACGGCGACCTTGTGGGTGAGCAGGATGAACATCGCCTGGAACACCGCGGAGCGGCTCGGGTCGTGCTGGAGGCCCAACTGCTCGACCAGCAGCGGGAAGGGGTACTCCTGGTTGTCCAGCCCGCCGAGCACGCTCTCCCGCACCCGGCCCAGCAGCTCGGCCACCGTCGGTTCCCCGGCCAGGCTCACGTGCAGCGGCAGCGGGTTGACGAAGTAGCCGTAGACGGAGGCGAACTCCTCCTGGGTGCGGCCGGTGACGGGGCTGCCGACCACGATGTCCGGCTGCCCGGACCACCGGTGCAGCAGCAGGTAGTACGCGCTGAGCAGCACCATGAACGGGGTGGCGCCGTTGGCCCGAGCCAACTCGTGCACCCGGGAGGTGAGTTCGGCGTCCAGCTGGAAGAACTCGGAGGCACCGTTGTGGGTCTGCACGCCCGGGCGCGGCTTGTCGGTGGGCAGGGCCAGCACCGGCATCTCGGCCGGCAGGTGGCCGCGCCAGTAGTCGAGCATCCGCCGCGCCTCGGGCCCGGCCAGGAAGCGGTTCTGGCGGTTGAGGAAGTCCAGGTAGCGGGCGGGCACCGGGGGCAGTTCCGGGGTGCGGCCCTGGCGCAGCGCCTCGTAGACCTCGAACAGCTCCTCGATGAAGGTGAAGGTGGAGATCGCGTCCGAGACGATGTGGTGGACGGCCTTCATCAGCACCCAGCGGTCCGGCCCGCGCCGGAACAGCCTGAGCCGCACCAGCGGGTCCTCGGCGAGGTCGTACGGCCGCCGGTACTCCTGGACGATCAGGTCGTGGATCTCCTCCCACGGCCGGCCCTCGACGTCGAACAGTCCGGTGTCGGCCTCGGCCTCCTCCCGGATCCGCTGGACCGGGCGGCCCTCCTCTGCGGTGAAGGCGGCGCGCAGCTCGGGGTGCCGGGCGACGAGGTGGCGGAAGGCTCCGAACATCAGCTCCGGGTCGAGCTCCGCGCGGACCTCGACGGCGCCGCCGATGTTGTACGCGAAGCCGTCCGGGTGCAGCAGGCGCAGGAACCAGAGCGCCTGCTGGTTGTGGGTGAGCGGGAAGCGGGACTCGTCGGCGTACAGCTCGACCTCGGCCTCGGCCGGGCCGCCGTCGGCGGTGAGCCGCTCGGCCAGGCCCTCGGTGAGCAGGTCGACCAGGTCGCCGACGGTGCCGTTGCTGAGCAGGGCCACCACCGGCAGGGCGACGCCCTGTTCGCCGTGCACCCGGGCGCGCAGCTCCATCGCGAGCAGCGAGTCCAGGCCGTGCGCGCCGAGCCTGGTCTCCGCGTCGATCCGTTCGGCGCCGATCCGCAGCACGGCCGCGGCGGCGGCGGTGAACCGTTCGACGACCAGCTCCCGGCGGGCCTGCGGGTCGGCCGCGCGGTAGGCGTCCAGGAAGCCCCCGGTCTCGACCGGGGCCTGCTCGGCGGCGCTCGCCGCCAGGTCGGCGACCAGCGGCGGCGGCGCCGGGTACCAGGCGAGGAAGGTCGGCCAGTCGACCACGGTGGCGACCAGCAGCTGGGCGCGGTCCTGGCCGAGGACGCGCTCCAGGACGGCCGTTCCGGCGTCCGGCGGCAGCGAGCTCATGCCCCGGGCGTCGCGGTAGTGGGCGACCAGGCCCAGCTCCTCGATCATGCCGGTGGCCCAGGGCCCCCAGTCCAGGCTGAGCCCGGGCAGCCCCTCGGCCCGGCGGTGGTGGGCCAGGGCGTCCAGGAAGGCGTTGCCGGCCGCGTAGTTGGTCTGACCGGCGGTGGTGAGCAGCGAGGCGACGGAGGCGAACAGCACGAAGTGGTCGAGCGGTTCGTCCCGCAGCAGCCGGTGCAGCAGGTGGCCGCCGATCACCTTGGGGGCGTAGCCGGCGTCGAAGGCCGGCCGGTCCATCTGGGCCAGCAGGGTGTCCCTGACCTGTCCGGCTAGGTGGAACACGCCTCGGATCGGCGGGAGTTGGCGCTGCCGGTAGTCGGCGAGCCAGTCGGCGAGGGCGGCCTCGTCGGTGACGTCGATCGGGGCGAGCAGCGGTTCGGCGCCGAGTGCCTGGAGCTCGCGCAGGAAGGCGATCCGCTCCCCGACCGGGGTGTCCGGTTCGGTGTACGCCCACTCGGAGCGCTCGGGCAGGGCGGTGCGGCCGACCAGGATCAGCCGCCGGGCGCCGCGCCGGACGAGGGTGCGGCAGAGCAGCCGGCCGAGGGCGCCGAAGGCGCCGGTGACCAGGTAGCTGCCGTCGGGGCGCAGGACCGGCGGCAGCGGCCGGGTGAGGCCCTCGGCCTGCCGCAGCCGGCTGGTGAGCCGGCCGCCGGACCGCAGGGCGATCTCCTGCTCGTCCCGGGCGGTGAGTTCGGCGAGCAGCGCCTCGGCCTGGTCGGCGGCGTCGACGGCCGGGTCGAGGTCGATCAGGGTGCCGCGCTGGGCGACCAGCTCCTGCTGCCACAGCACCCGGCCGACGCCCCAGGCGGGGGCGCCGAGCGGTTCGACCCGGTCGCCGGGGGCGGCGGGCTGGGTGCCCCGGGTGACGATGTGCATCCGGCCGTCCGGGCGGGCGGCGGGCAGGGCCTGGGCGAGGGCGATCAGGGAGTAGGCGCCGAGGGTCGCGAGCGGGCCGAGCCGGTCCGCGGTGGTGGCGGCGAGGGCGGGCTGGTCGAGGTTCCAGAGGTGGACGACGGCGGCGAAGCCTGGGTCGAGGTCGGCGAACAGTCGCCGGACGTCCTCGGCGGAGTCGGGCCGCACGGTCGAGTGTCCGTCGCCGTGCCGGTACTCGGTGCCGGGCCGTACCAGGTGGCAGCGGGCGCCCCGGCCGGCGGCCAGGGCGGCCAGCCGCTCGGCGAGGCCTCCTTCGTCGGCGAACAGCAGCAGGTCGCCGGGGGTCCCGTCGACGGTCGGCGCGGCGGCCTCCACCCAGTCGACCTCGGTGAGCCAGCCGTCGATGGTGGCCGGCCCGACGGAGGACGGGGCCTGGGCGACGTCGGCGACCCGGAATCCGGTGACCCGGCCGACCGGGGTGCCGTCCTCGGTGTAGAGCGCGAGGTCGCCGACGAGTTCCTCGCCGCTGTCCCGGGTGACGGTGGCGTGCACCCACAGCGGGCGGTCGCCGATCTCGTCGAGCCGAACCTCGGCGATCGAGACGGGGAGCCGGACGCTGCCGCCCTCGGGCTCCTCCAGCCGGGTGGCGAGCAGGGTCTGGAAGCAGCCGTCCAGCAGCACCGGGTGCAGGTGGTGGTCGGCCGCGTCCGGGCCGAGCTCGGCGGTCGGCCGGATCCGCGCGAGCGCCTCGCGGGGGCCCGCCCACACCTCGGCGATGGTCTGGAAGGCGGGCCCGTAGTCGTAGCCGCGCGCGGCCAGCTGCCGGTAGCAGTCCGGGCCGTCGAGGTGCCGCCCCCGGGCACGGAGGGCGTCCGTGTCCAACGCGGGGCCGTGGCCGCGGCGCTGGCCGGTGCGGACCCGTCCGCCGGCGTGCACCGCGGGCTCGCCGCCGGCAGGGGTGGAGGCGATGGTGAAGCGGGCGTCCTCCGGCGCGTAGCCGAGCTGGACGGGGACGGGCTCGGTCTCGGAGAGGAACAGCGCCCGGTTCAGCTCGATCTCGGCCAGCGTCACCTCGGTGCCGCCGGTCAGGGTACGGACGGCCTGGGCGGCCATCTCCAGGTACCCGGCGGCGGGGAAGACGACCTGGCCCTCGATCCGGTGGTCGGTCAGATAGGGCAGCCGCTCGGGGTCGAGCGCCACGGTCCAGCCGGGCTGGGCGCTCGCGGTGCGGCGGCCGAGCAGCGGGTGGTCCAGCTGCCCGAGCCGGACCTGCTCGACCGGCTTGGGCTCCACCCAGTACCGGTCGCGCCGCCACGGGTAGGCCGGCAGCGGTACCGGGCGGCCCGCCGGGTGCAGCGCGTCCCAGCTCAACTCGACGCCGAGGGTGTGCAGTTCGGCGAGGCTGCGGGCGAGGCACTCGGGCTCGTCCTGCTGCCGGCGGATCGACGGCAGGACGTGCGCCCGCTCCGCGCACTCGCGGATCGCGTGGCCGAGCACCGGGTGCGGGCCGATTTCCAGGAACAGTCCGTGGCCGTCCTCGGCCATCCGCTCGACGGCGGCCCGGAAGCGCACCGGGTTGCGGACGTTCTGCCACCAGTACTCGCCGTCCAGCTCCGGCCCGCGGGCGAGCCCCTCGCGGGCGGTCAGGTAGAGCGGCAGCCGCGCCTCCTGGGGCTTGATGACGGCGAGCGCGGCCACCAGCTCGTCCCGGATCGGATCCATCCGCACGCTGTGGTAGGGGACTTCGACGTCCAGCAGGCGGGCGAAGACGCCCTGCTGCCGCAGCTCCTCGGCCAGCTCGGCCAGCGCCTCGGTGTCCCCGGCCAGGGTCACCGCGGAGGGGCTGTTGATCGCGCCGAGCGAGATCCGGGAGCGGTACGGGCGGATGCGGCGCTCGGCCTCGGCCTCCGGCAGACCGACCGCGAGCATGCTGCCGCTGCCCGCCAGGCGCTGCTGGAGGCGACTGCGGGCGAGCACCACCCGCACGGCGTCGGCCAGGTCGTACACCCCGGCCTCGTGGAAGGCGGCGACCTCGCCGGTGCTGTGGCCGACCACCGCGTCGGGGCGCAGGCCGTGCCTCCGCCAGAGCGCCGAAAGACCCACCTGGACGGCGAAGTTGGCGGGCTGGGCGAGCCAGGTCTCGGCCATCCTGGAGTCCGCCTCGTCCCGGCCCAGCTCGGCCAGCAGCGACCAGCCGGCCTGCGCGCGGATCTCCTGGTCGACGGCCTGCACGGCCTCCCGGTAGACCGGCTCGTGCTCGTACAGCCCCCGGCCCATGCCCCACCACTGCGGGCCCATGCCGGTGAACACCCAGGCCAGCCGGCGCTGCCGGCGTTCCCGGGCGCGGCCCTGGACCACTCGCGGGTGCTCCTCGCCGCGCGCGTACGCGGCCAGCGCCTCGTCCAGGTCCTCCCGGGTGGAGTAGACCACCCCGAGCCGCTCGGGCAGGTGCTGGCGGCGGTGGGCCAGGGTGTGGCCGAGGTCGGCCAGGGAGGTCCCGCCGGCGAGCTCCTGCCGTACGGCGTCGGCCAGTTCGGGGAGTGCGGCGGTGTCCTTGGTGCTCAGCGGCAGCACCGAGCGGGCCGGCCCGGCCACCGGTGCGGCGGGATCGGGCCGCGGCGGCTCCTCCAGCAGCACGTGGGCGTTGGTGCCGCCGAAGCCGAAGGAGTTGACGCCCGCGCGGGCCGGCCCCCGGTGCTCGGGCCAGTCCACCGGGACGGTCGGGATCTCGAACGGCAGCTCGTCCAGGTCGATGCCGGGGTTGGGCCGCTCCAGGTTGAGGTGCGGCGGGATGCGGCGGTACTTGATCGCGAGCGCGGTCTTGATCAGCCCGGCGACGCCGGCCGCCGCCTCGGTGTGTCCGATGTTGGTCTTGACCGAGCCGACGTAGCAGCGGTCCCCGGGCCGGCGGCCGATGCCGAGCACCCGGCCGAGGGCGGCGGCCTCGATCGGGTCACCGACCGGGGTGGAGGTGCCGTGCGCCTCGACGTACTGGAGGCTGCCGGGCACCACCCCGGCCTCGGCGCAGACCCGCTCGATCAGGGTGACCTGGGCGTCCGCGCTGGGGACGGTGATGCCGTTGGTGCGCCCGTCCTGGTTGACGCCGGTGCCGAGGATGACGGCGTGCACCGGATCCCCGTCGCGCAACGCGTCGGAGAGCCGCTTGAGCACGACCACGCCGACGCCCTCGGCCCGGACGTAGCCGTCGGCGGAGGCGTCGAAGGCGCGCGACCGGCCGTCCGCGGAGAGGAAGCCGCCCTTGGTCTCGGCGATCGTGTACTGCGGCGCCATGTGCAGCAACGCCCCGCCGGCCAGGGCGAGTTCGGTCTCGCCGCGGAGCAGGCTCTGGCAGGCGAGGTGGACCGCGACCAGCGAGGAGCTGCACGCGGTGTCGATCGAGACGCTGGGCCCGCGGAAGTCGAAGCAGTGCGAGATCCGGTTGGACACCATCGTCATCATGGTGCCGGTGGCGGTGTGCGCCGCGATGGTGCCGAAGTCGAGGTCGGCGAACTGGAGGATCTTCCAGTCGAGGGTGAAGGCGCCCATGTAGACGCCGACCTCGCGGCCGGCCAGTTCGCCGGGGCGCAGGCCGCCGTCCTCCAGGGCCTCCCAGCTGACCTCCAGGAGCTTGCGCTGCTGCGGGTCCATGTGTTCGGCCTCGCGCGGGCTGATCCCGAAGAAGTCCGGGTCGAAGGTGTCGAAGCCGTCGATGTAACCGCCCCGGCCACCGATCAGCCGCCCCGGCTTGGCCCGGTCCCTGCTGCCCAGAGTGCCGGTGTCGTAGCGGTCGGCGGGCGTCTCTGCGAGACAGTCCCGGCCCTCGATCAGGTTGCTCCAGTAGGACCGGTGGTCGTTGGCGTGTCCTGGCAGGCGGCAGCCGATACCGGTGATCGCGATGCGTTCGCGGGGCACGGCGAAGGGCGAGGAGGTCATGGTCCAATCCGGGGGTGATGGCGTGGCGCCGGGGACACGGGCAAGTGGGAGCGGCCGCTCGGGCCGGGGTTCAGACGGACTGCTCGGTGGTCTTCGCCCGGCGCCAGGGGTGCAGCAGGGTGGCACCGAGCTCCCCGGTGGTGGGGAACGCGGCCGGGTCGGTGAGGCCGACGGCCTTCGGCACCCTGCCGGGCCGCCAGGTGAAGCTCCCGAACACGTGGTCCCAGAGCGAGAGGTCGGAGGCGTAGTGGCCGGCTTCGGCGAGGTCGGTGCTGTGGTGCAGGCGGTGGAGTTCCGGCCCGGCCAGGACGTGGCCGAGCGGGCCGATTCGGACTTCGATGTTGGCGTGGACGAAATACCCCTGAGCCAGGACGAATATTCCGACCACGAACACTGAATCCGGCGAGAATCCGATCAGCGCCAGCGACAGTTGGACCACGGACTGTGCGACGAGCACGTCCAGGAAATGATTCACGCCGTTGTTCGCGACGTTCACCTTGTCCGGGACGTGGTGCACCCCGTGCAGCCGCCAGAGCCACCGGTTGCGGTGGGACCAGCGGTGCACGAGGTAGTCGCCGAGCGAGCCGACCAGCAGCGCGAGTGGGATCTCCATCGCGAACGGGAGCGCCGGGTGGGCCGGGCCGAGCACCTCCACCAGCGTCGCCACCAGCCCCTGGGCCAGCGCTCCGCCGACCATGCTCAGCACGAAGTAGACGCTGTACCAGCCGAGTTCGCTTCGGCTCGGATGCCAGTCGACCCGGTACGGGATCACCCGTTCCAGGACCGCCAGGTATCCGAGGACGGCGACCAGGAAGAGCGGGGAGACCCGGTCCGGCGCCCAGTGGAAGTGCAGGGTCGCGACGGCCGTGCACAGCACACCCAGGAGCAGCAGCGGGTGGGCGAGCCGGCGGGCAATGGCTGACAGCACGCGCCCCCCGTTCTTCGCGGACTAACGACTGGAAACGTCAGAGACTCTAGCGGCAGACTCGCGTCGTGACAGTCATTCGACGTGTTAACTCCATGAATGACCCGATCGGCGGACTATATGCTCACGAAGTTGACGTTCGTACGGCGTGAAGGGGGCGCATTTTCGAGAAGGCGTGGGAATTGGCGGCGTGCGACCGCATCCGTCCAGGTCGGCGAGCGCTGGTGTGCGCCCCTTCCGCGCCACCCCGCGCGGCCACCTGATCCGGCCAATCGGGCGGCCGTCGCCGCGGCCCCCGGAGCACCGCCCGATCAGGAGCGGGCGGGCTCCGCCAACCGGTGTGCGGCACGGGGCGCGTGCGCCGCGAGACGGTCGCGCAGACCGCGCAGCTCGTACTCGACCAGCGCGGGCAGGGCGGTCACGCCGGTCGCCTCCAGGGCGGGGCCGAGCAGTTCGACGGCCGTCGCCGGGTCGTGCGCGCAGACGTGGCAGTCGGCCGCCCGGACGATGAAGAGCAGTCGACTGGAGGGCAGTTGGTTCGGACCCAGCAGGCCGAGGGCGGTCTCGGTGGCGTCCAGCGCGCGGCGGGCCAGCCGGGGGTCGTCGGTGGCGGCGGCCAGGTCGCGCAGCGCGGCGGCCGCGGCGGACTCCACCCGCATCCGCATCGAGGCGATCGAGAGCCAGGGCACGTCGACCTCGTCCTCCGCGCCGATGTGGTCCAGGTGCGCCCGCGCCAGCCCGATCTGCCGGACGGTCGCCCGCACGTCACCGGTGAGCGCGTACGCCCGGGCCCGGCTGATCCGGCCCATCGCACCGGCCCAGTGCCGGTCCGGAGCGACCCGTTCGATCTCGCGGGCGTAGCCGAGCGCCGCGACCGGGTCACCGTCCAGCCGGGCCAGGACGCTCATGTCGCTGAGCGTGCCGACCTGGGTGGCCCGGTCCACGGCCAGCCCGGCCCAGGTGAGGGCGCGGTCGTAGCAGGCCATCGCGGTGGCGTTGCGACCGTCCTGCATCCGCAGCGCACCGGCCGCGTGGGCATGCTCGGCGGCCAGCCGGACCAGCGGACCGCGCTGCGCGGCGGGGGCACCGGCGAGCCGGGCGAGCACCGCGTGCAGGGTGCGCTCCACGGCGGCGGCCAGGCCCGGCCGGTCACCGGTCTCGCCGGAGCGCAGGTGGGCGGCGAGCAGCCCGGTCAGGGCGTGCGCGGTGACGTCGTCCAGCGGCACCCGGCGGCCGGGTCGGCCAGGCCCTCCGGGGCGCAGAACTCGGCGTGCAGGGCGACGAGTTCTCCGGCCTCGGGGACCGCGCAGCCCTCGGCGCCGTGCAGCGGGCAGAGCAGGCCGTAGTCCGGCAGTCGCAGCGGAGCGGGGGCCGGGGGCGGGACGGGCGCGCCGGGCGCTGCCCCGCCCGGCAGCGGAGGTCGGAGCAGAGCGGGTGAGAAGGCGTCCGGCACGCACAGCTCGGCGCTCTCGGCGCGCTGGCAGGCGGCGCTCAACTCGCCTTCCGCGCCGAGGAGCTCGTCGATCCGGTCGGCGACCCGGGGGGTGACCCGGCGGGCGCCGTGCTCGATCTTGCTGACCGCGGTGTGGTCGTAGCCGATCCCGGCGCCGAGCTGCGCCTGGGTGAGTCCGGCCCGGCGCCGCCAGTGCCGCAGCCGGGCACCGAACTCGCGCCAGGCGTCCTGCCCCCGGCCGGTCGGCGGTGCCGGCACCGCCGCCGCAGGGACCACACGGTTGCGCTGCACGGCTGCCTCCCCGGGCGGGTCGTCCTCGGCCGGTCGCAGGGACTGCCGACGGTTCCAGTGATTCCGACGACTCCGATGACGAGGACGGTACTCGATCGCCACCGGCTCCGTACATGAGGTGGTCTCAACCACTTGAAGGAAAGCCCAGCTTGACGCAAAGCCGGACCTGCGGGCTTGACGGAATTTGCCAACCCCTTGCCTCGCACGCATCAGCCATTGACCTGGGCATGACGCCGTGTGAGGGTTCGGGCACCCGAGCGCGGACGGCCCGCACGGCCGTCCCCCGAACGCGGCCCCTGCGATGTGCCACCGGCCTGCCGTCCGCGGTCGAGGACCCCCACACGCGAGGAGCCCCGATGCAACGCAGGATGTCCGCAGGAAGGTTGCTGACCGCGGCGACCACCCTGACCGTACTGGCCGGCATGATCGCCGCCACCGCGGGGCCGGCCACCGCCGCACCCGCCCCCTCCCCCGCACCCCCGAGCGCGCTGGCCGCGGCGGTGAGCGCCGCCGACGCCGCCGTGACGGCGGGCCTGGACGCGCTGGCCAAGGGCAGCGACGAGACCTACGAGCGCAAGGCCGTCACCCCGTGGATCGGCGGCCTCTACTCCGTCGCCTACGAGCGCAGCTACCGCGGGCTGCCCGTGGTCGGCGGCGACGCCGTCGTCCTCGCCGACTCCCGGGGCAGGGTCCGCGCCCTGCAGTCCGCCGCCACCGGCCCCGTCGGCACCTCCACCACCGCACGGATCAGCGCCGCGCAGGCCGAGCGGACCGCCCGCGGCAAGGCGGCCTCCGTCGACACGGTCGAGTCCCGCCGCCTGGTCGTACGGGTCAAGGACGGCAACAGCCGCCTGGCCTGGGAGAGCGTCCTGGCCGGCCACAAGGGCGCAGCCCCCAGCCGCCTGCACGTCTTCGTCGACGCCACCACCGGCGAGATCCTCGACAGCTACGACGACGTCCACGCGGGCACCCTGAACAGCGAGTGGAACGGCCCCTCCCCGACCATCGCCACCACCAACTCCGGCGGCTCGTACGCGCTGCGCGACCCGAACCGCCCCGGCCTGTCCTGCTCCGACTACGGCACCGGCCAGGTCTTCTCCAAGTCGAGCGACTCCTGGGGCACCGGCAGCGCCTCCAGCAAGGAGACCGGCTGCGGCGACGCGATGTTCGCGGCCCAGAAGGAATGGGACATGCTCCGCGACTGGCTCGGGCGCAACGGCCACAACGGCAACGGCGGCAGCTGGCCCGTCAAGGTCGGCCTCGGCGACGTCAACGCCTACTGGGACGGCAGCACGATATCCATCGGCCACAGCCAGGCCAACAAGTGGATCGCCTCCATCGACGTCGTCGGCCACGAGTTCGGCCACGGCATCGACCAGTACACCCCCGGCGGCGCCAACAACGAGTCCGGCCTGGGCGAGGCCACCGGCGACATCATGGGCGCCCTCACCGAGGCCTACGCCAACGAACCCGCCCCCTACGACTCCCCCGACTACACCGTCGGCGAGATGGTCGACCTGGTCGGCAGCGGCCCGATCCGCAACATGTACAACCCCTCCCTGGTGAGCAACAACCCCAACTGCTACTCCGCGTCCATCCCGAACACCGAGGAACACGCCGCGGCCGGCCCGCTCAACCACTGGTTCTACCTCCTCGCCGAGGGCTCCAACCCCGGCGGCGGCAAACCCGCCAGCCCCACCTGCAACAACTCCTCCGTCACCGGCATCGGCATCAAGGACGCCGGCCGGGTCTTCTACGGCGGCATGCTCCTCAAGACCAGCGGCATGACCTACAAGCGCTACCGCACCGCCACCCTGACCGCCGCCAAGAACCTCGACACCACCTGCACCTTCTTCAACCGCGCCAAGGCCGCCTGGGACGCCGTTAGTGTCCCCGCCCAGACCGGCGACCCCACCTGCACCAACAACGGCAGCAACGACTTCTCGCTCTCCCTCGGCCCGGCCTCCGGCTCCGTCCGGCCCGGCGCCTCCACCACCGCCACCGTCGCAACCGCCGTGACCTCCGGCACCGCCCAGACCGTCGCCCTGACCGCCACCGGCCTGCCCGCCGGCGTCACCGCGAGCCTCGACCCCTCCTCCGTCCAGGCCGGCTCCTCCGCCACCCTGACCCTCAACGCCTCCGCCGCGGCAGTGGCCGGGACCTACCAGATCACCGTCACCGGCACCGCCGGCACCACCACCCACACCGCCCAGTACAGCCTCACCGTCGGTGGCGGGGGCAACCCCGGTGGCCCCGCGCCCGACATCGACGTCGCCAAGATCCAGGCCCACCTGTCCCAGCTGAACAGCATCGCGAGCCAGAACGGCGGCCACCGCCGGGCGGGCAGCGCCGGGCACAGCCAGTCGCTGGCGTACATCAAGGGCAAGCTCCAGGCGGCCGGTTACAGCGTCACCGAGCAGACCTGCACCTCCTGCACCTACCAGTCCAACAACCTGATCGCCGACTGGCCCGGCGGCCCGGCCGACCAGGTCACCATGTTCGGCGCCCACCTGGACAGCGTCTCGGCGGGCCCCGGCATCAACGACAACGGCTCCGGCTCGGCCACGCTGCTGGAGAACGCGCTCGTGCTCGCCCAGCAGAACCCCAGCCTGACCCGGCACGTGCGGTTCGCCTGGTGGACCGGTGAGGAGCAGGGCCTGCAGGGCTCGCAGTCCTACGTCGGCCAGCTGGGCTCCGCCCAGCGCTCCGCGATCAAGGCGTACTACAACTTCGACATGATCGCCTCGACCAACGCCGGCTACTTCATCAACAACATCAACTCCGCGGCCTCCGCACCGATGAAGGCCTACTGGGACTCGCTGAACCTCAAGCCGGAGGAGAACGTCGAGGGCCAGGGCCGCTCGGACGACTACTCCTTCCAGCAGGCCGGCATCCCGACCTCCGGCTACGCGGCCGGCGCCAGCGACACCAAGACCTCGGCCCAGGCGGCCAAGTGGGGCGGCACGGCGGGCCGTTCCTACGACTCCTGCTACCACTCCTCCTGCGACACCACCGCCAACATCGACGCGACGGTGCTGAACCGCAGCGCCGACGGCGTGGCGTACACCATCTGGAAGACCTCGGTCGGCGGCACCACACCCACCAACGACTTCTCCGTCTCGGTGAACCCCGCCACCGCCACCGTCAAGCCCGGTGAGACCACCACCGCGACGGTCGCCACCTCGACCACCTCCGGCTCGGCCCAGACGGTCAACCTGACCGCCTCGGGCGCGCCGACCGGCGTGACGGTCTCCTTCAACCCGTCCTCGGTGCAGTCCGGCGGCTCGGCGACGCTCACCGTCGCCACCTCCGCCTCGACCCCCACCGGCACCTACAACATCACCCTGACCGGGACCGGCTCGGCCACCCACAGCACCAGCTTCTCCCTGGTGGTGGGCAGCGACTCGCCCAACCCCGGCGGCACCTGGACCGCCGGCACCACCTACCAGGCCGGCGACATCGTGACCTACAACGGCGTCAGCTACCGCTGCCTCCAGGGCCACACCGCCCAGGTCGGCTGGGAGCCGCCGATCGTGCCCGCGCTCTGGCAGCAGGTGTGACCGGGACGCCCTGAAACCCGGTGAAGCCGCTGCGCCGCGGTCCGTCGTGGGGGACGGACCGCGGCGCAGCCGTGCACCCGGGCCGTCGGGGTCCCGGCCCGGGCCGTCTCAGCCCGGGTGGAAGGCGACCCGGACGGTCTCGTTGAAGGGGACGATCAGGCCGTTGCCCGTCTCCCAGGTCCAGGTGCGCGGGATCAGGAACATCCGGCCGCCGGAGTGGGCCAGCAGGCGCAGGCCCTCGTAGCGGTAGCGGAACCGCTCCCCCGGCTCCACGCCCGGCAGCGCCGTCTCCCGCACCCCGGACCATCCCAGGTGGAGGCGCTCCGGGGTGTCCAGGACGACCGCCGGACGCCGGTAGAGGTGCCGGGCCAGCTGCTCCGCGTCGGCCGTGCCCTTCTGCTGGGCGTAGCCGCCGACCGCCCAGAACGCGCAGAGCACGACGATCGCCACGCTGATCCCCAGCGCCGCCCGCTCGCCGGTCAGCGGGTACGGCGCGCCGGTGCCGCGCACGTACAGCAGCCGGGCCAGGACGGCGAGCAGCAGTCCGCCGCCGATCAGCAGCGGGGTGCCCATCGGGCCGGCGTCGAACACCTCGAAGCCGGCCAGGAAGCCGAGCAGCAGCAGCGGGACGACCAGTACGGCGACGGCCGAACAGGCCCGTCGCACCGTCCGGGCGCCGACCGTGCCGGCCTCGGCGGCCCTGGTCGCCACGTGGTAGCCGAGCGCGCCGACCAGCGCCCCGCACAGGGCGACCCCGGCCGGCACGTAGAGCGCGGGGGAACTGCGGAGCAGCAGGTCCTGGGTGGCGAAGCCGATCATGCCGGCGTCGATGCCGAAGTACCCGTAGAGCGAACTGGTGTAGGCGTAGCCGAAGAAGAAGAGCAGCGCGGTGAGGAGGGTGGTCGGGGCGACCCAGGTGGCGAGCTTGGCGATCCAGTCCGACCAGGAGCGCGAGGACGGCCGCTCCGGCTCTCCCGGGGGTGCCTCCTCGGCAGGGCTCAGGGGGTGCTCCCGGTGCCGGTGGGGGCACCGGTGTACGGGCTCGACCCGCCGGTGGGGGTCGAGCCGTTGGTCCCGCCGTTGCCGGTGCCGGCCCCGTCGTCGGGGCTGATGACCTCCACCGAACCCACGGCCTCGATCCGCTTGGTGGAGTCGTCGGCCGTCACCGTGAGGCAGATGTTCCGGCTCTTGGTGCCGGGCTTCCACGGTGGGAGCCGGAACTCGACCCGCTCGGTCTGCCCGTTGGTCACCTGGACCTGCTGCGAGGCGGGGGTGGCGTACTCCGTACTGCCGCAGTCGGACACCTTGCTGATCACGGCCGTGAAGTCGGTCGTGGTGCTCGACGGGAAGGACAGGCTGATCCGGGCGGTGCGGTCGCTGCCCTGGACGTTCGCCGAGGGCTCGCCGGCGTTCCGGAACCCGCCCTGGTCCCCCTCGTCCTTGGTCCGCTGGTCGTCCGGCTGCCCCGAGGCGCTGTTCTGGCCGGTCTGCCCGGCCTGGGGGGCACCGGCCGACCCGGAGCCGCCACCGCCGCAGGCCGTGAGGGCCGGGAGGAGCAGGGCCGCCGCCAGCCACCGGGCCGCTCGGCGGGTCCGGCCGCCTCCGAAGTGCCGGGTCCCGGGCATGCGTTCTCCCATCCGCGCGACGAGCAGGGGCCGGTCGGCCCGGTCGCACGCTAGCCGTGCGCGGACGTCCCGGCGGGCCCCCGCGCCGCCCCGGACAGGGGCCGCCACCCCTTCGGCGCAACCCGGACGGGCCCGCCCTGGCATAGAGTCGGGCCGCAACGGACGCACCGTCAGCCGAACGGAAGGACCCGCCCCGTGAGCACGGACACCCGCCCGGTACCGGAGCTGGCCGCCGAGGCCGTCGAGCAGTGGCGGGCCGAGGAGGCCGAGCTCGTCGAGCTGCTGACCCGGACGCGGCGCGGCGTCGGCGGCATCGCCGCGTTCCGGCTCGGCCCGACGCCGACCGTCCTGGTCACCGACCCGGCCGCCGTGCAGCACGTCCTGGGGCACCACCCGGACCGGTACGTCAAGCGCTCGCACCGTGCCCGGATGCTGGTCGGGGACGGCGTGCTGTCCGCCGCCGGCGACGCCTGGAAGCGCCAACGGCGGCTGCTGCAGTCGCAGTTCACCGGCACCGGGATGCGCCGCTACGAACACCGGATCGCCGCGGCGGCGCGCCGCACCGCCGAGCGCTGGGAGGGGTACCGGCGCACCGGGGAGACCTTCGACGTCGGCGAGGAGATGCGCGGCTTCGCCCTGGACACCGTCTGGCGGGCGCTCACCGGGCAGCCGCTGGACGACCGGACCGACGGCGAACTCCGGTCGGTGGAGCGGGTGGTGGCCGCCATGCCGACGCTGCCGACCAACGCGGCGGACGCCCGGGACGCGGTCGCCGCGGACCTCGCCCGGATCGACGCGGTGGCGCACGCGGCGATCGAAGCGGCCCGCTCGGCCGACCCGACCGAGGAGCCCGGGGTGCTGCGGATGCTGGTCGAGGCGGGCGAGCGGCACCCCGAGTACACCGACCGGCTGATCCGGGACGAGCTGGTCACCCTGCTCGTCGCCGGCCACGAGACCACGGCCACCACGCTCACCTGGCTCTTCCTGTTGCTCGACCGCCACCCCGAGGCCCGGACGGCCGATCCGCAGGCGCTGGTGAGCGAGACGCTGCGGCTCTACCCCTCCGCCTGGCTCCTCCCCCGGCACGCCCTGGAGGACGACGTCATCGCCGGGCACCGCATCGCCGCCGGGACGGACGTGCTGGTCTGCCCGTACCTCACCCACCGGGACCCTGCACTGTGGCCCGACCCGGAGCGCTTCGACCCCACCCGCTTCGCCACCGACGCCGACCGCCCCGGGCAGCTCGGCGCC
The DNA here is from genome assembly GCF_053611565.1 of Kitasatospora sp. NPDC054795. NCBI lineage: Bacteria > Bacillati > Actinomycetota > Actinomycetes > Kitasatosporales > Streptomycetaceae > Kitasatospora > Kitasatospora sp. NPDC054795. Next base: position 11,674 of record NZ_JBSHAP010000017.1, on the reverse strand, counting down.
TACTTCCCGTTCGGCCTCGGCGCCCGCGCCTGCCTGGGCACCCGGTTCGCGCTGCGCGAGACCACGGCGCTGCTGGAACTCCTGTTGCCGATGGGGCCGTTGGTGTTCCTTTCGCGGCCGGCGGGGGCGGCGTACAGCATCACCGTACGGCCGGACGGGCCGACGCCGGCGGTGCTGGGCTGAGACCTCCTACGGCGCGGAGCCGTCCGGCAGCGGGCGCTCCGGCAGCGGGCCGTCCCGGCCCCGCGCTCGCGTCGGTGCTGCGCACCGCGAGCGGCACCTGGACGGCGCCGTTGCTCGCGATGGCCGGTCTGCTGGTGGCCGGCTGCGTCCTCGGACTGCGGGCGGGGCTGGCTGTCACAAACCCTCGCCGGGATCCGTCGGACAGGTGACCGCACGGTCCACCCACCCGCTCGGAAGAAGAGGAACGCCACTATGACCACCCGCCCGATCACCGCCGAGGTCCCGCTGCGCCCGCGCATGGCCCAGGACCCGGTGGAGCTCGTCCCCGAGATCACCGAGGTCTCGGCCGCGCTGTTCAAGGCCACCGGCAACGGGTCCGTCCCCCGGAGCACCATCAGCCTGGTCCAGCTGCGGGCCGGCCAGATCGCCGGCAGCACCTACCTGACCGTCCTGCACACCGGTTTCCTCCGCGCGGCCGGCGAGTCCGAGGAGCGGATCGCCTCGGTCGCCGGCTGGCCGGACTCGCCCTGGTTCACCGCCCCCGAGCGCGCGGCGCTCGCCCTGGTCGAGGCCGTCCTCCGGCCCAGCCCGCACGGCGAGCGGGTGTCGGACGCGCTGTACGCCGAGGTCGCCGGGCACTACGACGACAAGGCACTGACCACGCTCATGCTCGCCATCGGCCAGGTCAACTTCTTCACCGCCATCGCCCTGGTCGCCAAGCCCGTCCCCGGCCGGTCCTTCACCGACCCCTGGGCCTGACCGGCCCGCACCCCCGCGGCCCGCCCGGCCGACCACCGGGCGGGCCGTTCCGGTCGACCGATCACCCGTCCCGGCATAGGCTGATCCGCGCCCGAACGGACTTTCGTCCGGTCGGGCCGAGGCGGGCCGACATACCGGAGGGGGCGTGCCCGCGGCACACGAGGGATCACAGGGGGGACGGCGCCATGTCCGGGGAGCGGAAGAACGACCAGCACGACGAGTACGACCGATATGACCAGTACGACGACGGGCACGGCGGGCACAGCGGGCACGCCGGAGTCCACCGGCACGAGGGGCTTCACGGGCACGAGGGGCTCCAGCCGCAGGACGGCTACGGCACCCACCGGGAGTACGACGAACTCGCCGACGACGACGTCCGGTACGAGCCGTTCGACGAGGACGAGGAGCAGGACGGAGGCGGGGCCCCGCGCGGATCGACCGCGCGCCGGGTCGTGATGGTGACGGCCGGAGGGGTGTTCGCCGCTCTGCTGGCGGTCGGCGGCTACGGCGCCTACAACGTGCTGAACGCCGTGACGGACAACGGCCCGTCCAGCGGCCACCAGGGCGCCGGCACCGTGTCGAAGGCCCCGCAGGACCCGCCGACCGCCGAGCAGGCCGAGGCGGCGGCCAAGGAGTTCCTGGCCGCCTGGAGCCGCGGCGACATCGCGGCCGCCTCCGGTCTGACCGACCGGCCGGAGACCGCCCGCGCCGCGCTGACCACGTTCCAGGAGCAGGTGGGCCCCCGCTCGCTCGCCCTGACCGGGACGGGCCGCGCCCAGGCCGACTCCGCGAGCGAACCGGCCCTGGGCTTCCGGGTGAAGGCGGAGTTCGAGGGCACCCCGGACGCCTGGGAGTACGACGGCGTGCTGAGCGTCGTCCGCTCCCAGGACGGCCGGCCCGTGGTGCGCTGGAAGCCGTCCGTGATCCACCCGCAGCTCGCCCAGGGCGGGACCCTCGCGGTGAAGGCACTGCCCAACGCCGTCTCCAAGCCCACCGACCGCAAGGGCCGGCCGCTCGACACCTTCCCGTCGCTGCGCGCCGTCCTCCCCCAGATCGCCCCGCCGGACGGCGCCGCCACCGTCACCGGCCGGGCCGTCATGCTCGCGGGCCCGGGCGGCGGCGAGCCGGAGCAGCTGTTCGTGCTGACCCCGCCGAGCGCCCCGCAGGTCAAGCTCACCCTGGACGCCGACCTGCAGCAGGTGGCCGAGGAGGCGGTCAAGCAGCAGTCGGCGAACGGCAATCCGGCCTCGCTGGTGGCCGTCCAGCCGAGCACCGGGAACATCCTGGCGATGGCGTACGCCCCGCAGGGCGGCTTCAACCGCGCGATCGCGGGCGGCCAGGCGCCCGGCTCGACGATGAAGGTGATCACCGCGGCCGCCCTGCTGGAGGCCGGGGTCGGCCCGGACACCGTGGTGCCCTGCAAGGCCACCACCAACTCGCCGCGCGCCTGGCACAACGACGAACCCGGCGACTTCCCGTCCTACACGCTCGCCGACGACTTCTCCCACTCCTGCAACACCGGCTTCATCGACAAGGGACTGGAGAAGCTCCAGCCCGGCACCCTGGGCACGGTGGCCCGCGACCAGTTCGGCCTCGGGCTGGAGTGGCACATCGGCGTCCCGAGCCGGGACGCGACCGTCCCGGCGCCCGGGAACAAGGACGAGGCCGCGGCCTCGTACATCGGCCAGGGCCGGATCCAGGCCAACTCGCTGGCGATGGCCTCGGTCGCCGCCACCGTGCAGAGCGGGACGTTCCGCCAGCCCGTGCTGCGCGAGGACGCCAAGCGGGCGACGGCACCCGGCAAGCTCCCGGCCGACGTCGCCCGGGACCTGCGCGCCATGATGGCGAAGACCGCCACCCAGGGCACCGCCCGTACCCCGATGGCCGGCCTGTCCGGCCAGATCGGTGCCAAGACCGGCACCGTCGAGGCCGGCGGCCAGGCCAACAACAGCTGGTTCATCGCCTACCGCGGCGACCTCGCCGTCGCCGCCGAGGTCGAGGGCGGCGGGCACGGCTTCAGCGCGGCGGGCGTGGCCGCGGCCCAGGTGCTGAAGGCGGGCGGCAAGGGCTGAGCCCGCCGCGCCCGGCCGCCGGCCGGGCCGGGATGTCCGGCGCGCACCGCCCGCGTGCGCGCCGGGGCGCGTGCGCGGAGGTGAATTGGAGCAAGTGCTTTGGTGCGGAGCGTGGTTCAGGCGGTGCCTTCGCCGTGGATCAGGCGGAGGTCCGGCACGCCGGGGAACGGAGGAGTGTGCTCCGCCTCCCGTTCGGCGATCAGGTCGGCCAGCATCCGGGCGCCCATCGCGCGGAACCCGGCCTTGCGCTCCTCGTCGGCCTCCTCCTCGCCCGGGTAGAGGATGGCGTGGACGGCCCCGTGCTCGTCGTCCCAGGTGTAGCTGCGGTACGGCGGCGTGCCGGGCTCACCCGCCTCTTCGGCTTCGCCCGTCCCTCCGGTCCCGCACGTCGTTCCGGTCTCGTCCGTCATGGGAACCTCCGGTGGTCGTCCTCGGGTGCTCTTCCGGTATGGGAAACGATTCGGGAGCAAAAAGGGCCCGGCCCCGCCGGCGAATCCGGACGGCTTCCGCGGGGCCAACTTCCGTATGCCGACCGTCCACTTAACGGCACGTCAGCGCTTGATAGCGTCGACCGGGACGCCGCGTCACCACGGCGCCGCACCTCCCACGAAACGAGAGAGCGCCACATGGCCCCCAGGACGATCCGCCGAGCCGTCATCCCCGCCGCCGGCCTCGGCTCCCGCCTCCTGCCGCTGACCAAGGCCACGCCGAAGGAGATGCTGCCCGTCGGCGACAAGCCGGTCATCGAGCACACCGTGCGCGAGCTGATCGAGAGCGGCATCACCGACATCACCATCGTCGTGAACGGCGACAAGGGCCTGATCCAGGAGCACTTCCGCCCCAACCCCGTCCTGGTCGAGCAGTTGCGCCGGGACGGCAAGGCGGCCTTCGCGGCGGCGGTCGAGGAGGTCGGCGAGCTGGCCCGCAAGGGCCACATCAGCTACCTCTACCAGCACGGCCCGTACGGCAACGGCACCCCGGTGCTCAACGCCGCCCGCCACTTCGGCGACGAGCCCTGCCTGGTGCTCTGGCCCGACGACGTCTTCGTGGCCGAGGTCCCCCGCGCGCAGCAGCTGATCCGGGCGTACGAGCAGACCAACGCGCCGGTGCTCGCGCTGATGCCGATGGCCCCCGAGGACTCCTACCGCTACGGCGTGCCGGTGGTGAAGGAGGACCTCGGCGGTGGCTCGCTGCGGATCACCGGTCTGGTCGAGAAGCCGAAGCCGGCCGACGCGCCCTCCTCGTACGCGGCGATCGGCGGCTACGTCATCACCCCCGGCATCGTCGACGAGCTGCGCGAACTGACGCTCCGCTGGCACGAGAAGCCCGAGGACGAGGTCTACCTGACCGACGCCATCAACGCCTACGCGGCGCGGCGCGCGGTCTACGGGCAGGTCATCGCCGGCACCTGGTACGACACCGGCAACCCCGCCGCCTACCTGCGCGCCCAGTTCGCCGCAGCGCTCGCCAACCCCGAGTACGGCCCCGATCTGCGCCGGCTCGCCGCGGAGCTCTCCCCGGCCGTCGCCGGCTAGGCGGTACGGCCCCTGCCCGGCGGGCCGGCGCCCGGACCTCCCGGGCACGGGCCGTCCGGGCACGGGCCGGTCAGCGGCGCCCCGCCGGCCGGCGGTCCGGCAGATCAGTAGTCCGGCAGGTCGAAGTCGAGGGCCGCCCGGAAGGCAGCCTCCAGCTTCGGGTCGGACTGCCCGAGGTTCGTGACGGTCTCGGACCGGGCTTTCCGGTCCCCGGTCACGTCGAGGATCGCCTGGTTGGCGGCCACGTGGTCGCGCAGCCGCCGCTCGTACGCGGGGTAGGCCGCGCGGTGGTCGCCGTCGGCCGCGCGCAGTTCGCCCGCCAGGACGTAGGCGGCGGTCAGCGCCACGCTGGTGCCCTGGCCGGTGGCCGGGGAGCAGCAGTAGCCGGCGTCGCCGAGCAGGACGACGCGGTCGTTGGACCAGCGGTCCATCCGGATCTGGGCGACGACGTCGTAGTGGAAGGCGTCGGACTCCCGCATCGCCTCCAGGAAGCGCGGCAGCTCCCAGCGCGCGTGGGCGGAGCGCTCGGCCACCAACTGCCGCTGGCGGGCCGGGTCGCGCGGGAGCATGTCCTCGATCGGCTCGTCGCTGTGGAAGCCGACGAAGACGCGCAGTTCGCTGTTGCCGCGGACGGTCATCGCCATGCAGAACCAGTTCGGGTCGTCGCCGTCCCGGTGGGCGATCTCCCAGCGGTCGAGACCGAGGTGGTTGGGCGCGCTCCAGCCGGCGACGTAGGTGTTGATGGGGTGGAGGTAGTCCGCCTCGGGACCGAAGACGAGGCGCCGGGTGTTCGAGTGCAGGCCGTCGGCACCGACGACCAGGTCGAAGGAGCGCTCGGTGCCGCTGCGGAACCGGACGTCGACGCCTTCCGGGTGCTGCGCCAGGGTGGCGATCGAGTCGTCGAAGCGGTACTCGACACCGGGCCCGGCGGTCCCGTCACCCGCGGCGCCACCGTCCGCTCCGGCGATCAGCTCGGCGAGTTCGTCGCGCAGGATCTCCACGTCCGGGCCGCCGATCGGCCCGCCGCTGGCCGTCCACTCGGTGGTGCTGCGCAGCTCGCGGCCGTCCGCGTCGACCACGGACATCCCGCGCAGCCCGGTCCGGCGGGCCCGGACCTCCTCCAGCAGCCCCATCCGCTCGACCACCGTCAGGGCGGTGCCGCGGATGTCCACCGCCTGCCCGCCGCCGCGCAGCGAGGGGGCCCGCTCCACGACCGTGACGCGGAAGCCGTAGCGGTTCAGCCAGTGGGCGAGCCCGGTGCCGGCGATCCCCGCGCCGGAGACCAGGACCGAGGTGGGGCGGGTGCCGGAGTGCGGCCGGATGCTGTTGGACATGGTGACCTCCCGTGGGTTGCTCCGTTTCAACACCAGCGTGGGCCGGGGCACTTGCACCGCGCGGACAGGACGCGGACACGGCGCTGTCACCGCTGACAGGGCACCGGCGGCGCGCTGACAGGACGGCGCCCGCTCAAGCCCCGGCGGGGTTCCGTGGCCGATCGGTGGACGGTGTGTCATGAATCTGCAACAGCGCCCCCACCAGGCGCGATACGAATTGCCCGGGCACCGGACGGCCCGTATGGTGCTCGGACGCCGTCGCGTGGACGGCTCGGGGGACGCACGAGGGGGGAACCATGGCGCAGGGGTCGGGGTACGCGATCCAGGCCGGCGGGGCCGAGGGTCAGGCGAAGGCGCTGGACAAGGCGTCCGGGGACGAGGGCACGATCGGGACGGCGATCAGCGATCCGGTGTGCTACACCGCTGACGTGTTCGGGGGCGAGGACGTCGATCCGGCGTACCAGAACTTCAGCAGCTCCTGGCAGGCGCAGAGCGCGACGATCAAGAGCGCGCTGAGCGAGCTGGCGGGCAAGGTGCGCGGTTCCTCGGCCGGCTACCAGTCGGCCGACGGCGCCGTCGTGAAGGACCTCGTGGCGGCCTCGGGCAGCGGCGGGTACCGGCCCTTCGGCTGAGTCCGGCACACGGGCCGCGGCTGTACGCACGGCCGAACGCGCGGTTGTACGCGCGGCCGAACGCGCGCCCTGGCGGCCGACGAGGAGCCGGCGGGCAGCGGCAGGAACCACACCACGGGCAACGGGAACGGGGCGAACGAGCCGCCATGGCAGGCGAATCCACCACGCAGCGCTGCAAGGCGCTGAGCGACCGGTTGAAGGACGTCCGCGAGGCGGACAGCAAGAACGGGCTGATCTCCGCGATCAAGGGAGCCCTCGCGGTCCACGCGCCGGTCGGGGACCCGGGCACCATCGAGGCCACCGGCAACCGCTACAAGAACGCGGCCGCCGACTCGAACCAGCTCCACCAGGACGTCCTGGCGGTCGCCACCGCCGGGCTGCCGGACGTCTGGACCGGTTCCACGGGGGCGAAGGCCGCCGAGGTGGTGGCCGCCGCGGCCCGCGCCGTCGACGAGCAGACCAGCGCGCTCCACAACGGCGGGATAGCCCTGCTCCGCCTCGCGGACGCGCTGCGCAACGCCCAGGGCCAGGACAGCGCCGCACGGTCCGCGCTCCAGCAGGTGCTGAGCGAACTGGGCGGCGAGCAGGGCTGGTTCGACGAGTGGTTCGAGGACGACGAGGACGAGGCGGCGCGCAAGAAGGCGCAGCAGGCCGCCGTGCCCCAGGTCGACGCGATGCTGAGCGCCGCCAAGCGCGCCGACGAGGCGGCCCGTGCGGCGGCCCGCGACCTGAACAAGCTGGCCTCCGAGGCCCGCGCGGGCAAGATGAAGACCGGTGCGGTCACCGCCGCCGACAAGCTCGTGCTGGCCGAGACCTCCGGTCCGGACGGTCCGACCGAGCTGAACGAGCTGTTGACCGCCAACGACATGAAGCGGTCCGGCGAGTACCTGGACAAGATGAACGAGAAGGACCGGGCGGACTTCGAGAAGCTGCTCGCCGACTCCAAGTCCCCGCAGGAGCGCGCCTATCTGATGAAGGCGCTGGCGGCCGGTCACAACCTGGACGAGATCCGCGCGTTCCAGGGCAAGATCCACGGCAAGGACCCGGAGTGGCTCCGGACGCACCTGACGCCCGTCCGCACCGAGGACGACGACACCACCAGCGGCGGGACCAACGACGACGGTTCCAACAAGAACACGGACGAGGTCACCTTCGACGGCGCCCGCTGGCAGCAGGCGAACACCGAGGGCACCTGCGTCGCCTCCTCCACCGTCACCGCCCGGGCGATGGTCGACCCGCTCTACGCGCTGGACCTGACCGGCGGGCCGACCGGCCAGGAGGACGACCCGGCGGCGTTCCAGCAGCGGCTGCTGGCCGAACAGCACCGGGTGCACCGGGAGGGCGACGGCGGCGACAACTGGGACGGCATGGGGGCGGACGGCAAGGAGAAGGTGCTGGAGAAGGAGGTCAGCCCGCACACCGGCGCCGACTTCGACTACAAGAAGATGCCGAACCCCGACGACCGGCGCGAGCTCCTGCCGGACATCGAGAAGGCGGTCGCCGACGGCAAGCCGGTGCCGGTCGGGGTGGAGGGCTACGACAAGGACGGCAAGCGGTCGGGCCACGCCATGATGATCGTCGGCCAGGAGGGCAACATGCTGCAGATCTACAACCCGTGGGGCACCACCACCTGGGTCAGCGAGGACGACTTCGTCAACGGCCACATGGGTGGCGCCTCGGACAACCGGCTGCCCACCGCCTACGCCGTCCACCTGCCGAAGTGACCGGGACGGTACGGGTGTTCACGAGGGTGCCGGTCCGGGCGGTGGCACTGGCGGCCGGCCTGGGCGTCCTTGCGGCCGTCCTGGCGGCCGGGCTGACGGCCTGCGGGCAGGACACGACGGACACGCGGAGCGGGCCGCAGCGCGGCCGGGTGCTCGGCGCGGAGGAGCGCTCGGTCGACCTCGCCGTCGGCGAGCGCTTCACGGTCGCCGTCCCGGACAACACCTCGGCCGGCGACCGCTGGAGCGTCGTGGACCCGAGGCCGGACGCCGCCGTCGCCGCCCTGGCCGACGAGCGGCTCGACCTCCCGGAGAAGTCGAGGACCTCGGACGGCGTCGGCGGCACCCGCTTCTACACTTTCGAGGCCAAGGGCCGCGGGACCACCGCCGTCACCCTCCTCAACTGCTTCCGCAGCTACTGCAACCTCCCCGCCCCCAGCGACGAGAACAGGAAACTGGTCGTGCGCAACACCTACACGGTGACGGTCCGATGAGCTCCGACGACCGCTTCCGCCCCAGGACGGACGACGAGCTGCGGCAGCTCGACGTGTCCGCGATGCTCCGCTACGGCCTGGCCTTCGCCGGCCCGCACCGGGCCGCACTGTTCGGCGAGGGCGCCGTCGCGGCCGCGCTGGCCGCCGACCGGCTGGGGGTGCTCCCCCGGTCGCTCGCCTTCCTCGCCGAGGTGGTGCGCAGCGGCGGCGCCCGCTACGCCGCCGACCTCCCCGAGCCGCTCCCCGGGACGGAACCGGCCCGGCTCGCCCGCGACTGGCTGGGTTCGGCGGCCACCACCGTCACCACCGTCGACGGCGACCAGCTGCTCGCCCGCTGGCTGGAGGCCGTCGCGGAGATCCTGGGACTGCGCCGGGACGTCCGCGGTGGAGCGGGGGGCTGAGGGGCGGCCCGGCCCGGGGCCGGTCCTGCGGATCGGGGCCGTCCAGGCGCCCCCTCTCCCGGGGCCGGTACCTGCGCCGGAACGGAGCGTTACTGCTTGACAGGGTGCGTAATACTGTAACGCGGTACGCCCGCGGACCACGGCCTCGCGGCCCCGCCGGGTTCCTGTCCCCGCAGCTCGGAGCAGCACATGCACCCCTTCCTCGACCATCCCGGGCCGCTCGCCTTCGCGCACCGGGGCGGTGACCTCGGGCGCCCCGAGAACTCGTTCGCCGCCTTCGAGGCCGCCGTCGCGCTCGGGTACCGCTACCTGGAGACGGATGTTCACGCCACCGCCGACGGCGTGCTGGTGGCCTTCCACGACTCGCGCCTCGACCGGGTCACCGACCGCGCCGGGGCGGTGGCGGAGCTGCCCTGGGAGGCCGTCGGGCGGGCCCGGATCGGCGGGACCGAGCCGGTGCCGCTGCTGGAGGACCTGCTCGGCGCGTTCCCCGGCGCCCGCTTCAACATCGACGTCAAGGCGGCGCCGGCCGTCGGTCCGCTGGTCGAGGCGATCCGCCGGACCGACGCCTGGGACCGGGTCTGCGTCGGCGGCTTCTCCGACGCCCGGCTGGCCGCCGTCCGCGCCGCCGCCGGCCCCCGGCTGGCCACCTCGCTCGGCCCCCGCGAGGTCGCCCGGCTGCGGCTGCGCTCGCTGGCCGAATCGTTCCTGCCGTCCGCCGGTCCGGGGCCGCTGTCCCGCCGCCGGGGGGCGCCGTTCGCCGGGCTGTGCGCCCAGGTGCCGGAGCGTCACCGGGGCGTCCGGGTGGTCGACCGGGCCTTCGTCCGCACCGCCCACCGGCTCGGGCTCCAGGTGCACGTCTGGACTGTGGACGATCCCACACGGATCAGGGCTCTCCTCGACCTGGGCGTGGATGGCATCATGGCCGATCGCATCGACGTCCTGCGGGACGTCCTCGGCGAGCGCGGCTGCTGGACGGACGGCAGTACCGGCTCCAGCACGGTGATGGGAACCCCATGAGCACCACGAACTCGGCGACGCACCTGCCGGACGACCCACCGACCGATCCCGCCGCCGGTCCCGCGGCCGCCGACGACGGACGGTCCCTGCGCCGGATACAGTTCGGCTGGTACGTCAACGACTGGGCCAACGCCGCCTTCTCGGCCACCGTCCTGACGGTGTTCCTCGGCCCGTACCTGACCTCCGTCGCCAAGGACGCCGCCGACGCGGCCGGCAATGTGCACCCGCTCGGCCTGACGATCCGTGCAGGATCGTTCTTCCCGTACACGGTCTCCTTCTCCGTGCTGCTCTCGGTCGCGGTGATGCTGTTCACCGGCACGGTCGCCGACCGCACCGGACGGCACAAGGAACTGATGTGCGGCTTCGCGTACCTCGGCTCGCTCGCCACGATGGGGATGTTCCTCCTCCAGGGCGACCGCTACCTGCTCGGCGGCGCGCTGCTGGTGGTCGCCAACATCTCGTACGCGGTCTCGGTCGCGCTCTCCTACGCCTACCTGCCCGGCCTGGCCTCCCCCGACGAGCGCGACAAGGTCTCCTCCAAGGGCTGGGCCTACGGCTACGCGGGCGGCGGACTGCTGCTGATCGCCAACCTGGCGCTCTTCCAGGGCCACGACGCGTTCGGCCTGGACTCCGGCACGGCCGTGCGGATCTGCCTCGCCTCGGCCGGCCTGTGGTGGGCGCTGTTCACCGTCGTCCCGATGTTGCGGCTGCCCTCCCGGGCCGGCATCGCCCCCAGCCCCACCGCCGCCCCGGCCGAGGACGGCGAGCCCGCCGGCGGCAGCCTGCGCCAACTCGCCAACACCCTGCGCGGCATGCGCAAACATCCGCTCACGCTGCTCTACCTCGCCGCCTTCCTCTGCTACAACGACGGCATCCAGACCGTCGTCTCCCAGGCCTCGCTCTACGGCAGCGAGGAACTCGGCATGGAGCAGACCTCGCTGGTCACCGCCGTCCTCCTGGTCCAGGTCGTGGCGATCGGCGGCGCCCTGCTGCTCGGCCGGATCGCCCACCGGTACGGCGCCAAGCGGACCATCCTCGGCTCGCTGGTGGGCTGGGTCGTCACGCTGGCCCTGGGCTACTTCATGCCCGCCCACCAGCCCGCCTGGTTCTACGTCCTGGCCTGCATGATCGGCCTGGTGCTCGGCGGCAGCCAGGCGCTCTCGCGCTCCCTGTTCTCCCACCTCGTCCCGCCGGGCAAGGAGGCCGAGTACTTCAGCTTCTACAAGGTCAGCGACCGCGGCACCAGCTGGATGGGCCCGCTGGTCTTCGGCCTCGCCTACCAGCTCACCGGCAGCTACCGCTCGGCGATCATCTCGTTGCTGATCTTCTTCGTCATCGGTTTCGTCGTCCTGCTGAAGGTGCCGGTCCGCCGCGCCATCGAGGCCGTCGGCAACCCGGTGCCCGAACGGCTCTGACGGCTCGCACTCCGACGGCTCGCACGACGACCCGGGCCCGGGGTCCGCCCCCCCGGGGCGGGCGCCAGCCGGGCCCCGGAGGGGGCGGGGGGGACGGCCCCAGGCACG
>NZ_JBSHAP010000016.1:0-99602 GCF_053611565.1 Kitasatospora sp. NPDC054795 | reverse complement strand
GGCGCCCGCCCGGCGCGCCCCCGTAAAGCCCCGAGGGGCCGGTGCCCGAACCCCCGGTCACCGGCCCCTCGGTCCTGCGCGTCCTACTCGGACTTCGCGGAGGCGGGGGCGGCACCGGCCGCGGCACCGGCGGCCAGCCCGGCCGACCACTTCTCCTCGACGTTGCCGAGCTTCCAGTAGGCGATCGCCGCGGCCCAGGTGAGCACGAACAGTCCGACGATCGCGTAGCCGACGAAGTTGAGGTCCAGTGCGCCGATCCAGGCGATCGGACCGCTGGTGATGTCCAGCTTCTCGCCGAGCAGGCCGATCAGCTCGATCGAGCCGATCACCAGTGCGACCAGCACCGACAGCCCGGTGACGGTCAGGTTGTAGTAGATCTTGCGGACCGGCTTGGAGAAGGCCCACTCGTACGCGAAGTTCATGAACGAGCCGTCGATGGTGTCCAGCAGGCTCATTCCGGCCGCGAACAGGATCGGCAGCGTGAGCAGCGCGTACCAGGGCAGCGAGAAGGCCGCCGCGCCGCCCGCCAGCACCAGCAGGGACACCTCGGTGGCGGTGTCGAAGCCCAGGCCGAACAGCAGGCCCACCGGGTACATGTGCCAGGGCTTGGTGACGGCCCGGGTGACCCTGCCGAGGATGCGGTTCATCAGCCCGCGCCGCTCCAGCTGGCGCTCCAGCTCCGCCTCGTCGTAGTCGCCCTCGCGCATCCGGCGGAAGACCTTGAGGATGCCGTTGAAGGCACCCAGGTTGATCAGGCCGAGCAGCAGCAGGAAGGTGCCGGAGACGGCGACGCCGATCAGGCCGGTCAGCTCGTGCAGCGTCGAGTCGTCGGACTCCACCTGGCCGGCCAGTGAGCGGATGCCGAGGGCCAGCAGCGCGCAGAGGCCGAAGACGATCGACGAGTGCCCGAGCGAGAACCAGAAGCCGACCGACAGCGGCCGCTTGCCCTGGCCCATCAGCTTGCGGGTGGTGTTGTCGATGGCGGCGATGTGGTCCGCGTCGAAGGCGTGCCGCATGCCGAGGGTGTAGGCGGTCAGGCCCATGCCGGCGCCGAACACCTGGCCGCCGACGTCGTAGTGCTCGGGCTCGACCACCGCGAGCAGGGTGAACCAGCCGATGACGTGGAGCGCGAGGATGAATCCGCCCATTCCGGCCAGGCGGATCCACTCCTCACGGGTGAGCCGGTCGCGCCAGCGGGGGGCGGTCATCGTCGTGTCCTTTCGGTCGGGCGGTCGAAGCTGGGCCATCTTTCCGCCTAGGTGCGCGCAGTTGCAAGTCATGCGCAATTACGGATTCGCCTCCCCCCGGTCCCCCCGGCTTCCACCCCCCTCCCGAAGATCGTCACGACCCGTACAAGGCTTCGTAACCTCGGAGGGCTTTCACCCTGCGCTCTACGCGCGGATACTCCCGTTCTACGCGCGAAAACCTGAGCGCTGCCCCCTCAACTCCCCACGGAGGAACGGCACATGACGATCCGCATCCGAACCGCCGCGGCCCTCGCCGGAACGGCCCTGCTCACGGCCGGTCTCACCACCCCCGCCGCCACCGCCGCGCCCGGCCCCGCCGCGCCCGCCGCACTCACCGCGCCCGCCGCGAGGACCGCCACCGCCACCCCGCACCGGGTGCTGTTCGACAACAGCAAGGCCGAGACCGCGGGCAACGCCGACTGGATCATCAGCACCAGCCAGCCCGACCCGCTGGCCCAGAACGCCAACCCCACCACCGAGAAGAGCTGGACCGGCGCCCTGTCCGCCTGGGGCGTCGCCCTCCAGAAGACCGGCCAGTACAGCCTGAAGACCCTCCCGGCCGGGTCCACCATCAGCTACGGCACCGGCGCCGCGCTCGACCTCGCCAACTTCGACACCTTCGTGATCCCGGAGCCCAATACGCGCTTCTCCGCGGGCGAAAAGGCCGCGATCATGAACTTCGTGAAGAACGGCGGCGGGCTCTTCCTGGTCTCCGACCACAACAACAGCGACCGCAACAACGACGGCTGGGACTCCCCGAAGATCATCAACGACCTGCTGACCAACAACGGGGTGAACAACAACGACCCCTTCGGCTTCTCGGTCGACCTGCTCAACATCACCACCGACAACCCGCGCGCGGCCGACGCCCCGACCGACCCGGTGCTGCACGGCCCCTTCGGCACCGTCACCGGCTCCATCCTGCGCAACGGCACCACCTTCACCCTCAAGCCCGCCGACAACCCGAACGTCAAGGGCCTGGTCTACCGGACCGGCTACAGCGGCAACACCGGCGCGTTCTTCGTCACCAGCACCTTCGGCTCCGGCCGGGTCGCGATCTGGGGCGACAGCTCCCCGATCGACGACGGCACCGGCCAGTCCGGCAACACCCTGTACAACGGCTGGGACGACCCGGCGGGCACCGACGCCGCCCTCGCCCTCAACGCCACCGCCTGGCTGAGCAAGGCCTGACCGGGGGCGCCCCCACCGGGCCCCCACCGGGCCCCCACCGGGCCCCTCCCATCAGGCCCCTCTCACCAGGAAAACGGCCGCTCCCTCCCCTACTGTCGGAAATACCGAACCGTCGGAAGGCCGACGCCAGGGACCGATGGGAGCGGCCATGCCGTCCTACCCCTTCCACACCACCCGCGAGGACCTGCGCATCCCGCTGCCCGACGGCACCCGGCTGGGCGCCCGGCTGTGGCGGCCGGTCGGTGACGAGCCCGGCCCCGCGCTGCTGGAGTACTCCGGCGGCCGCCTCACCGACCGGACCGCCGCCGAGGACGCCCGCCGCCACCCCTGGTACGCGGGCCACGGCTACGCCGCCGTCCGGGTCGACACCCGCGGGCACGGCAACTCCGAGGGCATCCCCGGCGAGCCCGGCGGCGAACAGGAGCTGGCCGACGGCGCCGCCGTGGTCGACTGGCTCGCCCGCCGACCCTGGTGCAACGGCCGGCTCGGCCTGCTCGGCACCGGCACCGCCGGCACCACCGCCCTGCGGCTCGCCGCCCGCACCCCCGGCACCGTCGGCGCCGTCGTCACCGCCTGCCCCGAGGGCGGCCACCGGCTCGGCGGGGCCGTGCTCGCCGCCGACCTGCACACCCGGCTCACCGCCCTGGTCGCCGACGCCGCCCTGCCGCCGGACCCGCGGCACGTCGGCGACGCCTGGCGGGCCGCCTGGCTGGCCCGGCTGGAGGCGCTGCAGCCGCCCGTCGACGACTGGCTCGCACCCCGCGAGAGCACCGTCCCGGTGTCCGTGCCCACCCTCGCCGTGGCCGGCTGGGGCGACCCGTCCTGCTCCTTCGTGCTGCGGCTGCTCGCCGAGTCCCCGACCGCGCGCGCCCTGATCGGCCCCTGGCCGCACGGCCTGCCCGAGGCCGCCCTGCCCGACACCCTGCGCTGGTGGGACCACTGGCTGCGCGGCATCGACACCGGCGCCCTCAAGGAACCCGCCCTGCGCACCTGGCTCGCCACCCGCTGGACCGGGGACGAGGCCTGGCCCTCCCCCGACGTCCGGGAGATCCACTACGGCCTGGACGGCCCGCTGCGCACCGCCGGCACCGCCGCCCACGACCGGTACGTCCCGGTCCGGTCCCCGCAGCACACCGGCCTCAACGCGGGCGCCTACGTCCCCCACGGCCGTCCCGCCGACCGGCCGCCGGACCAGCGCGAGGAGGACGGCCGCTCGGTCTGCTTCGACTCCCAGCCACTGCCCGAACCCGTCGAGCTGCTCGGCGCCCCGACCGTCCGGCTGCGGCTGCGCGAGGACGGGGCACCCGTCCAGGTGACGGTGCGGCTGTGCGCGGTCGGCCCGGACGGCACCTCGGAGCTGGTCACCCGGGGTTTCCTGGTCGCCGACGGGCCGGACGCCGAGGTCGATCTCGCGGCCTGCGCCTGGACGGTCCCGGCCGGGCACCGGCTGCGGCTCGCCCTCTCCTCGGTCTACTGGCCCTGGGTCTGGCCCCCCGCGGAGGACACCGGGTACGGCGTCGACCCGTCCCGCTCCACCCTGAGCCTGCCGGTGCGCCACCTCGCCGCCGACGTCGGCGCCCCGCCCGTCACCTTCGAGCCCCCGATGCTGCCCGCACCGCTCGACATCCACCTCACCGAACCGCTCACCGTCCGGCCCGAACACCTCACCGTGCACGACATCGGCCGCCACGAGTGGCGCACCGAGCTCTCCCCCGCCACCGACGGCACCCGCACCCACCCCGACGGCCTGGTCCGCGACGAACACACCGTCACCGCCTACCGGGTGCTCACCGGCGCCCCGCTCAGCGCCCAGGCCCGCACCGACCGCACCGTCCGTCTGGAACGGCCCGACATCGGCTGGGACGTCACCGTCCAGACCCGCACCCAACTGCGCTGCGACGCCGAACACTTCATCAGCGTCGTCCAGTTGCGGGCGCTGGAGGCGGGCTCGGTGGTGTTCGCCCGGGAGTGGCAGCACCGAGTGCCCCGGGAGAGCTGATCATAGATTTCCTTATATACTTGCCTCATATTTCGATCCTGGCTTATAAACAGCTCCATGAAGACCACGAAGACCATCGGCCTGATCGGCGGCATGAGCTGGGAATCCACCGCCGAGTACTACCGCCTGCTGAACCGGCTCACCCGCGAGCGCCTCGGCGGACTGCACTCCGCCCGACTCGTGCTCTACTCCGTCGACTTCGCGCAGATCGAGCGGCTACAGGCGGCCGGCCGATGGGAGGAGGCCGGCGAGGTCCTCGCCGACGCGGCCCGGTCACTGGAGGCGGCGGGCGCCGACCTGCTGCTGATCTGCACCAACACCATGCACAAGGTCGCCGACCAGGTCGCGGCGGCGTCCTCCATCCCCCTGCTGCACCTGGCCGACACCACGGCGGCGGCCGTCCGGGCGGCGGGCCTGCGACGGGTCGGGCTGCTCGGGACGGCCTTCACGATGGAGCAGGACTTCTACCGCGGCCGGTTGGCGGCAGGCGGCCTGGACGTCCTGGTGCCGCAGGCGGACTCGCGCGCCCTGGTCCACCGGGTGATCTACCAGGAACTGTGCGTCGGACTGGTCCGCGCGGAGTCCCGGGCAGCGTATCGGCGGGTGATCGGGGAACTGGTGGCCGGGGGCGCGGAAGGGATCGTCCTCGGCTGCACCGAGATCGAACTGCTGGTCCGGCCGGAGGACAGCCCGGTGCCCGTCTTCCCCACCACCCGGCTGCACGCCGAGGCGGCGGTCGACGCCGCCCTGGCCGGCCTCTGACGGGTCCGGAGGCGGCCGTTACGCGAGGCGGCCTCCGGGCGGGGAGGGATCGTCGGACAGGGAAGGGCCGTCGGCGGATCAGGGCGTGGGCCAACTCGGCCTCGTCCCAGCCCCGTTCCAGCCACTGTGTGACGAGCAGTGCCAGAGCCCGCGCCTCGGCCTCGCCGAGGTGTAGGCGGGGTTCGGACCGGATCACCCTGAACAGGGTGGCCACGGCCGCCCGCGTCCGTTCATCCGGGAGGGTGGGTTCTTGTCCCGGGTCCTTTACGGGAGGGGCGACAGCGCCGCCGGTGCCCCGCCCACCGGAAGCCGGGCGGGGGGCAACCGGTGCCAACTGCGGCGTGTCGAAGACATGGGCCTCGGACCGGACCGTCCCGTCGGCCAGCCGGACCGTGTCGACCCGGTAGCACCCCGCGTCTTTCAGTTCCTTGAGGGCCCGCCGCACGGCACCCCGCCCCTGCGGACTGCTGTCCGCCATCTGCCGCCCGTCCTCCCGCCACCCGTCGGGACGGGAGAGCAGGCCCGCTCTCTTCGGGCGGCCCGGCCGTTCTCGGCCGGACCGCCCGAAGAGGGCACCGCTTCCGGC
This sequence comes from Kitasatospora sp. NPDC054795, assembly GCF_053611565.1. Classification (NCBI taxonomy): domain Bacteria; kingdom Bacillati; phylum Actinomycetota; class Actinomycetes; order Kitasatosporales; family Streptomycetaceae; genus Kitasatospora; species Kitasatospora sp. NPDC054795. Next base: position 93,817 of record NZ_JBSHAP010000016.1, on the reverse strand, counting down.
CGAAGCTGTCCGGCGCGGGGCCCCGCCCGAGGGCGGCCTCGTCGGCTGATCCCCTCCTCCCCGGGCCGGATCCGTCAGCGGTGTGAGAATGCCGGGACGGGGAAGGCCAGCCAGGGGAGGGCGAGCATGCTGACCGAGTCGGTGTACCGGACCGAGGACGTGGAACCACGGGACCGCTTCGAGTACTGGCAGCAGCAACTCGCCCGGATGATAGCGCCGTTCGACGTCCGCACCGAGCACAGGGCCGACTTCCGGTCCGAGGTGCGCGTCATGCCGCTCGGCGACCTGGCGCTCTGGACGATGGAGCACCCGCCGCTCGCCGCGAGCCGGTCGCCACGCCTGATCCGCTCGTCCACCGACCCCGAGCTGTACCTGTTCTCGCTTCCGTTCGGCGACACCGCCACCGCGGTCCGCTCCGACGGCCTCGGCGCCTACCGCCCGCACGACGTGGTCCTGCAGGACAGCGCCCGGCCCGTCCTCCTCCGGGCGAGCACCGATGATCCGCGCCAGCGGTTCCGCGGGGGCTGGCTGACCGTGCCCCGGCAGGCGCTGCCGCTGTCGCCGGACCGGATCGGCACGCTCACGGCCCGCCGGATGCCCGGGGACGCGGGCGTGGGCGCCCTGCTCGTCCAGCTGCTCGCCGGCATCGCCGCCGACCCCGGCGCCTACCGGGCCGGCGACGCGCCCCGGCTGGGCACCGTCGCCCTCGACCTGGTGTCGGCGCTGCTCGCCCACCACCTCGACGCCGAGGACGCCGTCCCGCCGGAGAGCCGGCGCCGGGCGCTGGTCCAGCGCGTCCGGGCCTTCATCCGCGCCCACCTGCACGAGCCGGACCTCAACCCCGGCGCGGTCGCCGCCGCGCACCACATCTCGGTCAGCTACCTGCACCGCCTCTTCGAGGGCGAGGAGGAGACCGTCGCCGCCTGGATCCGCCGCCAGCGCCTCGAACGGGCCCGCCGCGACCTCGCCGACCCGGCCCTGGCCGCCACCCCCGTCCACGTCATCGCGGCCCGCTGCGGGTTCCCCCGCGCCGCCGACTTCAGCCGCGCCTTCCGCGGCGCGTACGGGCTGCCGCCCCGCGACTTCCGGCACGGCGCCGCCGCGACGGCCACGGGTGGACGCTGAGCGAAGCGGACCTGGTCCCGCTGCTAACGACAACCCCCCCGGGGGGTCGGCAAGCTGATGCTGTGTCCACCACGGGGGCTCCTCCGGTGGACACGGACCGACACCAGCACCCTCGAAGGGGGAACATCCATGTCCAGCAACGGAACCCGGCCCCGCACGACCCTGCGATCCGCCGCCGCCGTCGGCATCGCCGCGCTGACGCTCGGGCTCACCGCCCTCGGCGGCGGTCAGGCCGTCGCCGCGCCGCAGGCCGACCCGCTCGCGATCGGGACGCCCGTCACCCTGTCGGAGTCCGCGATCACGGCGGACAGCCTGCCGTGCATCACCAGCCCCGGGGTCAAGACCTGCTTCGACAAGGCCGGCGACAAGGTGCTCGTGCTCGACACCGCGAAGGACGGCTTCTCCGCCGTCGGCCGGTGGAGCACCGACTACGGCCGCACCGGCGCGTGCCGCAACGCCCTCGGCGTCGGCCAGTGGGCGGAGTGCAACTACGACATGCGCGAGACGGGGCGCATCCAGCTGAACAACGCCCTCTACGACGGCGACACCGGGCTGTTGGTGCTGACCAACACGTACTCGGGCTGGCTGTCGATCGGCTGACCCGCCGGCGGCCCTGCGGCTCTCCGCCCGTACGGCGGGCGGAGAGCCGCAGGGCGCGGCGCCCGTCCCGCTACGCGTGGTCGGCCAGGACCTCGGCGATGACGTGGCGGGCGATGGCGGTCATCCTCGGGTCGCTGTCCCGGTAGTAGGCCACCTCCAGCAGGGCGATGGACAGGGCCCAGCCGCGGGCCCTGTCCCACATCGCGTCGTCGTCGGCGACGTCCGTACGGAAGGCAGTGCGGGCGGCGGCGGGCAGGACGTACCAGGCGGGGATCAGGTCGACGGCCGGTTCGCCCAGGCCCGCGCAGCCGAAGTCGATGACGGCGGCGAGCCGGCCGTCCGGGGACACCAGCAGGTTGCCGGGCTGGAGGTCCCCGTGGATCCAGACCGGGGGGCCGGCGGGCGCGGGGGTGGCCAGGGCGTGCTCCCAGGCGGCGGTCGCTGCGGCGACGTCGACCAGGTCCGGCACGGCCGCGATCGCCTTCCTCGTCCCGGTGTCCCGGTCCGCCAGCGACTCGCTGCGGTAGGCGGCGGGCGCGCCGGCCGGGTCGATCCCGCGCATCGCGGTCACGAAGCCGGCCAAGTCCCGGGCCAGCAGCTCGGGTTCGGCCGGCCGCCCGGCGTCCGGGGTGTCGCCGTCCAGCCAGCGCAGCACCGACCAGGCCCAGGGGCAGCCGTCGACCGGACCGCCCACGGCCAGCGGGACCGGCACCGGGACGGGCAGCCGCGGGGCCAGGCGCCGCAGCCAAAGGTCCTCCTTGGCGATCTCCTCGACCACCCCGGGGATCCTCGGGATGCGCACCACCAGCTCCGCCCCGAGCCGGTACATCGCGTTGCTGGTCCCGGCCGGTTCCACCGGCTCGACCGGCAGACCGGCCCACTGCGGGAACTGCTCGGCGACCATCCGGCACACCAGGGCCTCGTCGATGTCCAGTTCGTCGGGGTGCAGCTTGCGGGAGGTGGCCATGGTGCCCGACCCTGCCACCCGTTTGCCGGGCCCGGCAAGCGAATTGGCGCGCCCGCCCGGCCGCCTGCGCCCGCCGGGGCGAGCGGGTCGTTCTTCCGCCCGGAGGGCGGGGCCTACCTCTGGTGAACCGCGCCCGCGGCGATCAGCCCGGGCAGGTCCCGCATGTCGTCGAAGACCACGGTGCCCGGCCCCGCCAGCCGCTCCGCGGCCGTGACGCCGCCCGCGTAGCCGAGCGCGCGCATCCCGGCGGCGCGGGCGGCCTCGACGCCGGGCCGGCTGTCCTCGACCACCACGCAGGCGGCCGGGTCGACGCCCATCGAGCGGGCGGCGTGCAGGAAGAGGTCGGGGGCGGGCTTGCCGCGGCCGACCTCGGTGGCGCTGAAGATCCGTCCGGCGAAGTGGTCGTGGAGGCCGGTGCGGCCCAGCGTGTGGCGCATCTTCTCGTGGGTGCCGCTGGAGGCCACGCAGGTGGGCAGGGTGATCGCGGCGAGCGCCTCCGGCAGACCGTCCACGGGGGTCAGCCCGGCGTCGACCGCCTCGGCGTGCAGTTCGACGAAGCGCTTGCTCCACAGGACGGCCGTCTCGGCGCCCAGCCGTTCGGCGACCGTCGTCCGGTTGGCGGCCTCGGACCGTCCGACGAAGAGCTCGATCGCCTCCGCCCCGGTCAGCGGCCAGCCGTGCTCCTCCCCCAGGCGCACCAGCACCCGGACGGCGATCACCTCGCTGTCCACCAGGACGCCGTCGCAGTCGAAAATCACCAGCTCTATCGGCTTGATCATCCGACCAGCATAGGCCGGTGCGCACCCGAGGGCGGTGACCGGCGAACCGGCCACCGCCCCTTGGGCGTTACCCGGTCAGCCGGTCTGGACGGAGGTGTCGTCGATCACGAAGCTGGTCTGGAGCGAGGCGTCCTCGGTCCCGGCGAACTTCACGGTGACGCTCTGGCCCGCGTAGGCCGACAGGTCGAAGGTGCGCTGCTGGTAGCCGGCCGCGGCGTCCACGTTGGAGTAGGTCTTCAGCGCGGTGCCGTTGACCGAGACGGTCAGCTTGTCGTACGCGGTGCTGCCCGACTCGGCGGTGTCGATGTGCAGCCAGAAGCTCAGCGTCGCCTTGCAGCCCGACGGGATGCTCACCGTCTGCGACAGCGAGTCCGAGTGGGTCGAGCCGTAGCCGTTCATCCACGCCTTCCAGGAGCCGCCGTGGGCCGCCTGCGAGGAGCTGTTGTCCACCACGCCGCTCGACGTCGTCCACGGGGTGGCGGTGCCCGTCTCGAAGCCCGCGTTGCCCAGCAGCTGCGCCGGGGTGCAGCCGCCGCCACCGGTGGAGACCGCCCAGGTGAAGGAGGCGGAGGCCGACGTGCCCGCGGCGTCCGTGACGGTGACGGTCACGGTGGAGCTGCCCGCGGTGGAGACGGTGCCCGCGATGACGCCGGTGGAGGAGTTGATCGACAGCCCGGCGGGCAGGCCGGTCGCGGCGTAGGACAGCGGGGCGGTGCCGCCGGAGGCGCCGATCTGGAGGTTCACCGCGCCGCCGACGACGGTGGACTGGTTGCCCGGGTTGGTCACCGAGACGGTGCCGCTGCCGGCCGGCTTGGTGAGCAGGCAGCCGGAGACGTTGAGGTCGATGGCCCGGCTGGAGTTCAGGCAGGTGGTGAACCAGTACGTCTCCTCGCCGTAGCTCTGGCCCTTGAAGGCCTTGGTGGTGCCGTCGGCGGCCACCTCGCACGGGTTGTTGAGGGTGCACATGGCGCCGTCGTCATTGCCGGTGTTGTTGATGCCGATGATCCGCCCGCTGGCGGAATCGACGATCGGCGAACCGGAGGTGCCGTGCGTGGTGTTGCAGCCGGAGCTGTAGCGCAGCGAGTCGTGCCAGGTCCACTCGTCCTCGCGCAGGGTCGGCACGAAGCCGTTGACGGAGCAGTTCCAGGTCTGCTTCCAGTACGACGAGGGTATGTACATCGACGCGCCGTCGGTCGGGTGCGAGTCGCTGATGGTCAGCGCGGTGGCGCCGTACTTGGAGCTGATCGACCCGTAGGTGTCGGTGAGTTGGTAGAGCGCGACATCGGTGCCGGTCATCGTCGCGTAGAGCACCTTGTCGGCCTGGACGGTGCCCAGGCTGTTGCCCGCGCCGTTCAGCAGGGTGCCGCTGCGGCTGGCGGTGGCGTTCTGGATCACCTGGCCGGCCGAGGGCATGGTCGGCAGGCAGTGCCCGTTGGTGAGCATCAGCGCGCGGTCGCCGGCCACCGAGGTGGGGTAACGGACCAGCGAGGCCGAGCAGTTGCTCAGGGCGATGGTGGACGTCAGGTCGGCCGCCTGGACGGCCTGCGCGGGGGCGGCGGCGAAGGCCAGCCCGCCCGCGACGACGGCACTGGTACCGGCCACCGCGACAAATCTCTTGAACATGGCTCTCCTTGTGGGGGATCGCGGGGTGTACGACTGGTCGCCGACGCCCGCGCCGCACGAAAGTGCCATGGCCACTTCAAGAGGTCAAGGATTGTGACCGAACTCGCCACTGCCCGGCACGGGCTGTGCCACCCGAAGGCAACGACCCGTCCCGATATGCCCGTTACGGCTGCGGGAAAGCGTCCGGATCCACGTCCCCGGTCTTGGCGTTGCCGTCGGCCACCGGCTGGAGGGTGATCTCCCAGGAGGTCGCGGTCCGGCCGGTCTCGAACGGGAAGGTGTCCTCGAACTTGGTGAAGTGGCAGTTCCGGGTGAACGCCTTGGCGTCGGAGTCCCAGTCCGCGCCCCCGGAGACGTAGACCTCGTACGTCCCGTCCTCCACCCCCTCGACCTTGGCGTCCTGCCCCTTGCCGACGAACAGCGAGTGCACGGCCTTGCCGTTCAGCGCGAGCGACACCACGGCGTCCGCCTTGCCGCCGTTCTCGACCTTGAACACGCCCTCACCGCGCAGCTTCCCCTTGCGGACCATGGTGCCGTTGTCCAGCGCGCGGGACTGCTGCTGGGGCAGCGGCGGGACGGCGAAGGTGGTCGGGTAGCCTGCCGCGGTCATCTTGGTGAGGGCCGCCGTCACCGCCACGAGCCCCTGGGAGGTGCCCAGTTCGGCCTCGGCCGAGCCCAGTGCGCAGAGCTGGTGGGCCTTGATGCCGCTGCGGACCTTGCCCGCGTCGGTGGCCAGCGAGGTCATCGCCGCCGCCAGCTCGGTCTGCGCCGTCGTGACGGCGAGCGGCTGGTCCGCCCTGGCCAGGGACCGGGCGGCGCTCTGCGCGCTGGTGGCGATGCCGCCGAGCACGGTGTCGAGATCGGCCAGGCTCTTGGCACCGGTCACCTGGGCGAGCGCGGTGGTGACCGGGTCGACGCTCGCGGCGAGCACCGGGCCGTACGGCGGCCGGGTCGGCGTCGGCGTCGGCGTCGGCCGCGGGGAGGTCACCGCCCCCGCCGAACCGGACGCGGCCGGGCCGCCCGCCGAACCGCCGCCCCCGCCACCGGAGCACGCCGCCAGCACCAGCGCCGCACCGGCGGCCAGAGCGGCCTTCCCCACGAACCCCTCGGACCCCGTGAACTTCGTGAACCCTGTGAACCCCATGACCCCACCCCCGGGAAGCCTGGACCGCGCGCACACCGCGCAGCCACGCGGTCACACATGGTCCCGAGCGCGAACGACCCGCGTCAACCCATTACCTGGCGGTCACCCTTCCAGGGTCAGGGCTGCGGAGCAGTGTTCACGGTCTGCCACTCGACGTCGGCACGGGCGTCCCCCGACTTCGCGCCGAGGCCCACCTTCCAGGTCGTCCCGTCCGGCTTGAAGGCGTACGAGCCCTGGTACTTGGTGAAATGACAGTCCTGGGTGAACTGCTTCGCCTCGGGATCCCAGTCCACCCCAGTGGTGAGGTAAAAGTCGTACGAACCGTCCTCGACGCCGTCGATGGTGGCCAGCTGCCCCTTTGCCGCGTACACCGAGGCCACCGAAGCACCGTCCCGGGCGAGCGTGAAGACCGAGTCCACCGAACTCTTGTTGTCGAAGCGCAGCTCACCCTTACCGCCCTTTCCGCCCTCGCGGACCATGGTCCCGTTCTCCAGGGAGCGCGGCTGCGGCTGGGGCGCGGGCAACGGCGGGACGGTGAAGGTGGATTGGTACCCGGACGCCGTCAGCTTGGCCAGAGCCGCCGAGACGCCCGGCAGTCCCTGTCCGGCTCCGAGGCGTGCCTGGCCGACGCCCAGGCCGCAGAGCTTCTTGCTCCAGATGTCCGCAGTGATCGCCGAGGTCTCCGACACCAGCGCGTCCAGGGCGCTCACAAGCTCGGTACGCGCGGTCTCCGCCCCCGCCGGGGTCGTGGCGGAGTTCAGGGTCCGGCCTGCGCGTCCGGCGTTGGACCCGACGATTCCCATCGCCTTGGCGAGATCGGCCGGGGTCTTGGCCTCCACCGCCTTTCCCAGCCCGGTGCCAACCGGTTCCAAGGCCTGACTGAGCACCGTGCCGTACGGTGTCGCCGAAACGCTCGGCGCGGCCGTCCCACCGCCCCCGCCGGAACAGGCCGAGAGCACCGGCACCCCGCCAACCACCAGTCCCACCACACCCGAAGACCCCACGAACCGCACCGACTTCACAACTCCACCCCGATGACAACCCGTACACGGACCATGCACGTTCGGGGCGACATGCCGCCGAGAACCGGCCACCCCGGTCAACACGATTCGGACGATCATCACAAGGGCCCGCCTCGGGCCGTCTCCGGAGGTCAACTACGATCGGGCTCGTGCTCAGTCTCACCGGACTCCCCCTCCAGATCATCGCCTCCCTCCTCGCGATCGCCGTCTTCGCCGCCACCATGTGGCTCTGGCCGCGGTTCGGCGGGAAGGGCTGGAAGGCGTGGCTGGGCCGGCTCGGGGCGTTCCTCGCCACCCAGGTGTCGGTGCTGGCCGCGATGGGCCTGATCGCCAACAGCTACTTCGGCTTCTACAGCTCCTGGACGGACCTGCTCGGCACCAGCGGCGGGCTCGGCACGGTGGTCGACCACCAGCCCAACGCCTCCGGGGTGGCCGTCACCGGCGAGCAGAAGTTCTACTCCGCCCAGGGCTCGGACCCGGAGCGCTCCGGCCTGATCCAGAAGGTCGACGTCAAAGGAGCCGGCAGCGGTCTGACCACCGAGGCGTACGTCTACCTGCCGCCGCAGTACTTCCAGCCGGACTACGCCAAGCAGCGCTTCCCGATGGCCCTGGTGCTGACCGGCTACCCGGGCACCCCCGAGAAGCTGATCTCGCTGATGCAGTACCCGGCGTCCACGCTGAACGCGATCGAGCAGAAGAAGCTGCCGCCGACCGTCCTGGTGATGACCCGCCCCACCCTGGTCGGCGACCGGGACACCGAGTGCGTGGACGTGCCGAACGGCCCCCAGGTGGAGACCTTCTTCACCACCGACCTGCCCAAGGCCCTCGCCACCACTTACCGGATCGGCACCGACCCGGCCAACCGGGCGGTGATCGGCAACTCCACCGGCGGCTACTGCGCGCTCAAGTTCGCGCTGCGCAAGCCCGACTCCTACCGCGCGGCGGTCGCCCTCTCCGGCTACTACAGCGCCGCCCACGACGCGACCACCGGTGACCTCTTCGGCGGCAACGACCGGCTGAAGCAGGAGAACGACCTGCTGTGGCGGCTGAAGAACCAGCCGCCGGCCCCGGTCTCGCTGCTGCTGACCACCGCGAAGGACGAGAACAACCGCGACGAGACCGAGGCCATGGTCGCCGCCTTCAAGGCCCCGACCAAGATGTCCACCATCACCCTGGACACCGCCGGCCACAACTTCCACACCTGGACCCGGGAGATCCCCCCGGCCCTGGAGTGGCTGGGCGAGCACCTCACCATGCCGCCGTCCGCCTGACTTTCCGGATCACACGCGCCTCACAGCCCCGTCTCACGGTTCTCTCAGCAGCGCCACCCACCGTATGGCGCATGACCACGAGCAGCTACTCCCCTCCGGCCGGCGAACCGTGGCCCGAGGCCGCGAACCACCCGCCGCCGGAGGTGCCGCCCGGCCCTGCCCGGCCGGACCCGGCGCCGCTCTTCCCCGAGCAGCCCCTGCCGCCCGCCGTCCCCGAGGGTCCGGCCTCCTGGTCCGGCCGGCTGCGCACCCTCCCGGCCCGCGCCTGGCGCGGGCGCGCGGACGACCCGCGCTGGGTGCGCCCGGCCCTGCTGGCGCTGCTGGTCGCGACCACCGTCCTCTACCTGTGGGGCCTGAGCGCCTCCGGCTGGGCCAACTCCTTCTACTCGGCCGCCGTGCAGGCCGGTTCCCAGAGCTGGAAGGCCTTCTTCTTCGGCTCCTCGGACGCGGCGAACTTCATCACCGTCGACAAGCCCCCGGCCTCGCTCTGGCCGATGGCCCTGTCGGCGCGGATCTTCGGCCTCTCCTCATGGTCGGTGCTGGCCCCGCAGGCGCTGATGGGAGCGGCCACCGTCGGCGTGCTGTACGCGACGGTGCGCCGCCGCTTCTCCCCGCTCGGCGGCCTGCTGGCGGGCGCCGCGCTGGCGCTCACCCCGGTCGCGGCGCTGATGTTCCGCTTCAACAACCCGGACGCGCTGCTGGTGCTGCTGCTGACGCTGGCCGCGTACGGGCTGGTGCGCGCGGTCGAGGCGGCGGGCACCCGGTGGCTGGTGTTCACCGGGGTGGTGTTCGGCCTCGCCTTCCTCACCAAGACCCTGCAGGCCTTCCTCGTGCTGCCCGCGTTCGCGGTGATCTACCTGGTCGTCGCGCCCACCGGCCTGTGGCGGCGGGTGCGGCAGCTGCTGCTCTCGGGCGCGGCGATGGTCGTGGCCGGCGGCTGGTGGGTGGCGGTCGTCGAGCTGCTGCCCGCCTCCGCCCGCCCGTACGTCGGCGGTTCGCAGGACAACAGCTTCCTCTCGCTCACCTTCGGCTACAACGGCCTCGGCCGGATCAACGGCGACGAGACCGGCAGCGTGGGCGGCGGCGGCCGCGGCTGGGGCCGGACCGGACTGACCCGGATGTTCGGCACCGACATCGGCGGACAGATCGCCTGGCTGCTTCCGGCCGCGCTGATCCTGCTGGTGGCCGCCCTCTGGGCGACCCGCCGCTACGCCCGCACCGACACCGCCCGCGCGGCCTTCCTGGTCTGGGGCGGCTGGCTGCTCTCCACCGCGCTGATCTTCAGCTTCATGTCCGGGATCTTCCACCAGTACTACACGGTGGCGCTGGCCCCGGCCGTCGCGGCGCTGGTCGGCATGGGTGTGGACGGCCTGTGGCGGGCCCGGCACCGGCTGCCCTGGGCGCTGGTGCTGGCCGGGACGCTCGCGGTGACGGCGGTCTGGGCGTTCGTGCTGCTCGGCCGCAGCCCGGACTTCGTGCCGTGGCTGCGCTGGGCGGTGCTGGTCGGCGGGCTGCTCGCGGCGGCGGCGCTGGCCGCCGGTCCGCTGGTCGCCGGTCCGCTGGCCGCCGGGTCGCCGACCGGGCGGTTCTCCGGCCGGACCGGCGCGCGGATCGCCTCGGTGGCGGGCCTGATGGGCCTGGCGGCGGCGCTCGGCGGTCCGGCGGCGTACGCGGTGGACACCGTGAACACCCCGCACACCGGCTCGATCGTGACCGCCGGGCCGGGCGTGGACGGCGCGTTCGGACCGGGCGGCACGGGGCGCAAGGGCGGCAAGGGCTTCCGGGGCGGCGGCAACGGGCGCGGCTTCGGCCAGGGCTTCCCCGGCGGCCAGAACGGTCAGAACGGTCAGCCGGGCTTCCCCGGCGGGCAGGGCTTCCCGGGCAGCGGCGCGGGGGCGGGCACCGACCACGGCAACGGCCGCCACGAACGCGGCAACGGCACCGGTGGCGGAACGGGCAACGGCAGCGGCTTCCCCGGCGCGCAGGCCCCCGAGGGTACGGGCACCGGCGTCCCCGGAGGCCTCCCCGGCGGCGCCACGGCCGACGGCCCGCCCCCCGGCGGCATGGGCGGCCTGCTCGACGGCCCCAAGGTGACCGACGAGGTCGCCGCCATGCTGAAGGAGAACGCCGACCACTACACCTGGGCGGCTGCCACGATCGGCTCGCAGACCGCCGCCGGCTACCAACTCGCCACCGGCGAACCGGTGATGGCCCTCGGCGGCTTCAACGGCACCGACCCCTCACTGACCCTGGACGGCTTCCGGACGTACGTCCAGGAGGGCAAGGTGCACTGGTTCATCGGCGCCGGCGGCTCCCACCGCGGCTTCGGCGGCGCGGGCGGCGACGAGGGCGGGCAGCAGAACGAGTCCGCCCGGATCGCGTCCTGGGTGACCGCCCACTTCACCGCGAAGACCGTCGGCTCGACCACCTTCTACGACCTGACGGCCCCCACCTCCTGACGGTGGGCCCGCAACCCCGAAGGGGGCGTGCCGCGTTCGCGCGGCGCGCCCCCTTCCGCCGTCCCCGGCCGGCCGTCCTCAGTCGGTCGCGCAGTGGGTGCCCGCCTCCGGCAGCCGTCCGTCCACCAGGTAGGCGGCCACCGCGTCCCGGACGCAGCTGCTCCGGTAGTAGGCCATGTGCCCGTCGCCGTCCCGGGTGAGCAGCACGCCGTGCTCCAGCCCGCCGGCCAGCCGCTGCGCCCAGGCGTAGGGGGTGACCGGGTCGCCGGTGGAGCCGATCACCAGGACCGGCGCGCTGCCCTGCGCCCGGACGGGCTGCGGCGTCTCGGGCGAGCGGTACGGCCAGGCCCGGCAGTCCGGGACGAGCAGGGTGCCCGTCGGGTCGTGCCCGGTGGTCAGCGGGGCGCGGGCGGCGAGTTCGGCGAGGGCCGGGCGCAGTTCCGCGTCGGTGGGCGGCGGCGGGCCGTCGGCGCAGGAGATGGCGGCGAAGGCGTCGGCCACGCTCTGGTAGCGGCCGTCCTCGCCACGTCCGTAGACGCTGTCGGCGAGGGCGAGCAGGCTCTCCCCCTCGCCCCGGGTGACGGCCGGTTCGATGGCGTCGCGCAGCCCGGACCAGGACTGGTGGCCGTCGGCGAGCGCGTCCAGCACGGCGCCCCAGCCGAGCGCGGCGGTGAGCGTACGACCGTCGGCGGTGCGCAGCGGGCGCTCGCGCAGGCCGTCGAGGAAGCGGGCGAGGCGCTGCGGGGCGGCGGCCGGGTCGGGGCCGAACGGGCAGGAGTCCCCGTCCTCGGTGGCGCAGTCGGCGGCGAAGGCCCGGAACCCGTCCTCGGCGGCGACGGCCTGTTCGATGCCGAGCCGGGCGGTGGGGACGCCGTGCTCGACGGCGCCGTCGAGGACGAGCCGGCCGGTGCGCTCGGGGAACTCCTCGGCGTAGCGGGCGCCGAGGTGGGTGCCGTAGGAGAAGCCGAGGAAGTCCAGGCGGCGTTCGCCGAGGGCGCCGCGCAGCACGTCGAGGTCGCGGGCGGTGTCGCGGGTGCCGAGGTGCGGGAGCAGGTCGGCGTGCCGGGCCTCGCAGGCCTCGGCGAGGACCCGGCCGCGGCCGTAGTCCGGGTCGTCGGTGGCGTCCCACTCGTCGCGCGTGGAGTCGTCCAGGCACTGGACCGGGACGGTGTCGCCGGTGCCGCGCGGGTCGAAGCCGACCAGGTCGTAGCGGTCGTGCAGCGGCCCCTGATAGTTCTTCCAGCCCCAACGGACCATCTTGACACCGGAGTTTCCGGGCCCTCCGGGGTTGAGCAGCAGGGCCCCGAGCCGGTGCTCGCGGTCCGCGGCGGGCACCTCGGTGACAGCGACGTCGATGGTGCGGCCGCCCGGATCGGCGTAGTCCAGCGGCACCTTGAGGGTGGCGCACCGCACGACGGCCGTGTCCGGGTCGGTGCCGTCGTCGCCGGGGCAGGGCTGCCAGTCGATGTGCTGGTCGTAGAGCGCGCGCAGGGCGGGTGTCGCGGTGGCGGCGACCCGCTCGTCCAGCGGAGGCCGGGCGGCACCGCCCGTGCAGCCGCTCGACAGCGCGAGGGCGAGGACGGCGGCGAGGGCGGGCACGGCGCGCCCGGACGAGCGGGGGAACCGTGAAGTGATCGGGGGCACCGCCCACGAATACCATCCGACCTGCGTCCGAAGCACATCGCACCCGCCCCCGGCCGGGGTCGACGGTCCGTCAGCCGTCGCACTGCTGGAGCATGGCCTTCTTGTCGGCGTCGGTGACGGGCAGCTGGTACTTCAGCGAGACCTGGGCGAAGCGCACCGCGTAGGAGCAGCGGATCCCGGTGTCGGCGGGCAGCCAGGTGGCCGGGCCGGAGTCGCCCTTGGAGGCGTTCTGCGAGCCGTCGGCGGGGATCAGGTTGAGCGGGTCGTTGGCGATCTGGACGCGCTTGGCCTTGTCCCACTTGCTGGCGCCCATCTGCCAGTCGTAGGAGAGCGGCATCACGTGGTCGATCTGGATCTTGGAGGCCTGCTGCTTGGTCCACTGGACGCTCTTGCCGGTGTACGGGTCCCAGATGGTCATCGCGGTGACCGTACAGTCCGAGCCGTCCTTGTGCTCGACGCCGGTGCCGTCCCGGGCGAGCAGGTCGTTGCGGGTGTCGCACTTGTTGCCGCCGAACGGGACGCCGTCGACGTTGTCCGTCCAGGCGGGGCCGAACTCGTTGCGGTCGTAGCCGTCCTTGGTGCCGACGGCGGCGGTGGCGACCTTGGCGATGACGTCCCGGCCGGCCTTCCGGTCCTCGGAGGTGGTCAGCGGCGCCAGGCCGGGCTTGGTGCCGTCCGGGTTCTGCAGCGGGCTGGTGCCGGTGGCCCCGGCGGCGGCGCCGCCACCGGGCTTGGGACCGGTCGACTTGTGGTCGCGGCCGCCGATCAGCCAGCCGACCAGCGCGAGCGCGCATATCAGGAACACGGTGGCGGCGGACAGGGTGGTGCGGCGGGCGGGCACGGAGAACTCCCGGGATCAGGGGCGGGGTGACGGCGAACCAGCAGATCAGCCACCCCGAGAGCAGGTCAAGCCGACGCCACGGGCCGGCCCGGAGCATGTCGAAGCTCACACCCGCTCATGCCACCCCGCCCCATCGGGGCGTTCAGCCGCCGATGGCCGACATCGGACGGTCGGGCCGGACGAACCGCGCGCTGCCGATGGCGTGCCCGGGCCCCTTGCCCGCCACCGCCACCCGCCAGGCCGCCTCGATCGCCGCGTCGTCCGCCCCGCCGCGCAGCAGTGCCCGCAGGTCCGACTCCTCGGTCGCGAACAGACAGGCGCGCAACTGCCCGTCGGCGGTCAGCCGCACCCGGTCGCAGCCACCGCAGAACGGCCGGGTGACGGAGGCGATCACTCCCACGACCGCGTCCGTGCCGGCGATCCGCCACTCCTCCGCCGGGGCGCTTCCGGCCCGGCCGACCGGCCGGAGGTCGAACCGCTCCCCCAGGCACGCCAGGATCTCCTCCGCCGTCACCATCGCCGAGCGTTCCCAGGCGCCTTGCGCGTCCAGCGGCATCGACTCGATGAAGCGCATCCGGTACCCGTTCGCGAGGGCGAAGGCGGTCAGCTCCACGATCTCGTCGTCGTTCACCCCGCGCACCGGCACCGCGTTCACCTTCACCGGCCCCAGCCCGGCCGCCTTCGCCGCCGCCAGCCCCGCGAGCACGTCACCGATGCGGTCCCGCCGGGTGATCGCCGCGAAACGCTCCGGGCGCAGCGTGTCGAGGCTGACGTTCACCCGCCCCAGCCCCGCCTCCCGCAGCCCGGCGGCCGTACGCGCCAGCCCGATCCCGTTCGTCGTCAGCGACAACTCCACGCCCAGCGCCGCGATCCGCCCGACCAGCCCGGTCAGCCCCCGCCGCAGCAGCGGCTCCCCGCCCGTCAGCCGCACCGAGCGCACCCCCAGCCGCTCCACCGCGATCCGCACCAGCCGCACGACCTCGTCGTCCCCCAGCACCTCGGCACGCGCGAGCCAGGCGGGCCCCTCCGCGGGCATGCAGTACGTGCAGCGCAGGTTGCAGCGATCGGTCAACGACACCCGCAGATCGGTGTGGACCCGGCCGAAGCGGTCCACCAGCGGGCGGGGCGCGGCCCCGGGTACGGGTGGGGGTGCGGTGTTCATCGCCCCAGTACAGGGGGCCCGGGCCAGGCCCGGCCAGCGGCCGAACCGCCGGGCCGCGGCCGCCGCGCGCGGCTTCCCGTTGTGGCTTCCCACAATGCGCGCCCCGGCCCCGACCGGGCAGGCTGGCCCCATGCAGACTGCGCCGACACCCGCCGGACCGGGCCCGGTCGCCGCCCTGGTCCTGGCCGCCGGGGGCGGGCGGCGCCTGGGCGGGCGGCCCAAGGCCCTGCTCCGGTACGGGGGCCGGCCGCTGGTGGAGCACGCGGTGGCGGTGGTCCGGGCCGGCGGCTGCGCGGACGTCACGGTGGTGCTGGGCGCGCAGGGCGGACGGGTGCGGGCCACCGCGCACCTGCCGGGCTGCCGGCTGGTCGGCAATCCGGACTGGGCGCAGGGCATGGGCTCCTCGCTGCGGGCCGGCCTGGCCGCCCTGCCGCCGCACGCCACGGCGGCGCTGGTGATGCTGGTGGACACCCCGGGCGTCACCCCGGCCGCGGTGGCCCGGCTGCTGGCCGCCCACCGGGCGGGCGCCGAACTGGCCGCGGCGGCCTACGGCGGGCGGCGCGGGCACCCGGTGCTGATCGGCGCCCGGCACTTCGCCGAGGCGTCGGCGGGCGCCCGCGGCGACGCCGGGGCCCGCGCCCTGCTGGCGGCGCACGCGGCGGAGCTCGTCCTGGTCGAGTGCGCCGACGTCGCCGCCCCGGACGACCTCGACACCCCCGCCGACCTGGCCCGCTGGTCCGCCGGGTGAACGTCCCGGTCCGGCCCGCCGGACATCCCCCTCGGGGAGGATTCCGCCCCCACCCGAGCGGGCAGGATTCCCTGATCCGTCCCTGAGGATTGCCTCATTCCGCGCCCGGCGCCGGACATTTCGGGGAGCATGGGAAACGTCCCACCCACCCGCCCCCGACGGACGGAGCCCGCGATGGCCGGACTGCCCGACGACTTCACCGGACACGACCCCACGCGGCCGGGGCCGGGCGGTGGCGCCCGGGCGATCCGCTGCCCCGCCTGCCGCCGCGAGCACCTCTACGAACCGCCCTCCCTCCCCTGCCCGTGCGGGGCCTCGCTCAAGGTGCCGTTGCTGCGCGGCGGGGTGCCGGTGCAGGTGCGCTTCCGGTCCTGGGAGGACTCCTGGCTGAGCATGCGCTGCCCGCACTGCGGCCGCTCCGACCAGTGGCCGCAGCCCGAGTTCACCTGCAACTGCGGCGCGACCGTCCGGCTGCCGGTGGACCGCGCCACCCGGCTGGGCGGCGGCACCGCCGCCCCGCTCGCCGCCCCCGGCCCGCAGGCCGCCCGCCCGTACCCGGCCCACCCGATGAACGCGCCCGCCCCGGCCCCGCCCGCACCGCCCTCGGCCGGCCGTCCCCGCCCGTTCCGCCACCGCGCGCCGTTCCGCCCCCATCCGGTGCGCACCTCGCAGGACGCGGTGTTCACCGCCGCCCGCTACCTGGAGTGGCTGGGCTTCGACGACCTGGAGCTGACCGAGGCCCAGGAGCGCGACGGGGTCACCCTGCTCGGCAGCCGGATGGTCGCCCAGGTGGACACCTGGACCGAGCCCGCCGACGTGAAGGCGGTCGAGTGCCTCTGGCTGCAGACCCTGCACGCCGAGGAGATGGCCGCCGCGATGTTCACCCTCGCGGGTTATTCGCACCAGGCCACCGTGCGCGGGGAACAGCTGCTGGTCGCCCTGTTCAGCCTGGACCTGGCGGGTGTGCCGCAGCCCGCGAACGGCGCCGCCGAGGCCCTGATGGAGACCGGCTGGACCTCCTGACCCGCCGGGCGGCCCGCCGGGCCGCCCCCACCTCCGCCCCCACCTCCCCCTCCCGTGTCTCCTCCGGCGTCTCCTCCCGTGCGCACCCCTAGATCATTTTTCCTCCAAAAGCAACAACCTTCGCTCGTGATCTGGTGCACAAGCTCACCCCCGTGTTGAATTGCGGCCACAGCGCGGGCCTTTCGCCCTGTCGTCGCCATGCGTGCGGGTCGTGGCGGCAGGGCCTCAGGGGCAGGTCCGCGCGCTTGCCGGATGGCGCACACAAGGAGGTGGCGTTGTCGGAGCACGGATGGAACCCGAGCGGCCCGGAGGAGCGGGAGCGGGCGGCAGCGGAGGAGCCGGGCGACACCGTGTGGCGGCTGAGGTCCCGGGGGTGCTGGCAGGAGGCCGCCGAACTGCTGCGGCCGCCCGCCGAGCACGACCCGGAAGCGGCCCTGGGGCGGGCCGAACTCCTCATCGAGCAGTGCCTGTTCACCGCGGCGCACTGGACCCAGGCGGAACAGGCGCTGCGCCTGGCGGAGGCACTGGCCTCCGGCACCGAGCAGCGCGCGGCCGCCGCCTGCGCCCGCGGCTTCCTCGCGTACGTGGCGAGCGTGCTCGGCCCGCGGGACCGGCTGGACGAGGCGCAGGCCGCCCTCGGCCGCACCTCGGCGCTGCTGCCGCCGGACGCCCCGGGCCGCCCGCTGCTGGACTTCCGGCGCGGACTGGTGGCCGAGAACCTGCTGCGCGACCGCAGCGCCGCGTGGATCGCCTACCGCCGGGCGCACGAGGGCGCCGGCGAGCGCGGGGACGAACTGCTGCGCTCGTACACCTGGCGGCACCTGGCCGCGCTGGCGCTCTCGCGCGGGGACCGCGGGAACGCCCGGGAGGGCTTCGAGGCCTCCCTGCGGCTGCGCGAGCAACTCGGCTTCACGGTGGGGGTGGCACCGGCGCTCGCGGCGCTCGCCGAGGTGTCCGAGCCGCCCGAGGCCGCGCGGCTGCGGGCCGAGGCGGCCCGGCTGGTGGCCGGCCTGGGCGGAGTCCCGGTCTGGCTCGCGCGCCAGTTGGCCGCCTCCCGTGCGCCGGGGCCTCCCCCGGACGGGCGCATCGCGAGCGAGACCGGAGGAACGATCAGCTAAGGTGAGGCTAACCTGGCCGGGGGGAGCAGTACCCCGGCCAGGTCGCCTTGCCGTTCCCCGGGCACCGCCATGCCCCGGTCCGGCCGCGTCCGACGGGCCCGTGCCGCCGGGCACCGCCGGGCACGGACCATGGGCGCCCCGGTCGACCCGATGGGGCCGCCCATGACCGCGAGCAGCACCCGGCCCGGCCCCAGGCCGCGGGTCCCCCGCACCAGCGGGACGCGCACCGCCGTCCCCGCCCCCGCCCCCACCACCCCGGGCGCCCCCTCGTACCACCGGCTGTCCGGACTCACCCCCGTTCTGACGGTGCGCTGCGCCCCGCCCCGGCGCCGCGACGGCTGGCTGCCCGCCGCCGACCTCACCACCCGCCCCGAGGCGGTGCGCGAGCTGATCGCCCACGACGCCCGGCAGGGCCTCGCCCGCTACGGGCAGCCGCTGCGCCCGGACGTCGCGGCCGGCTTCGGGCTGCACCGCTTCGTCTGGCCGGTCTCGCTGCTGTTCACGCTGCCGTGGTTCCTGGAGCGGCGCGTCCCGCTGCTCGCCCCGCGGGACGTCGCGCTGCGCAGGCGCCCCGACGCGGTCGAACTGACCGTCCGCGCGGCGGAGTTCGCCTGCCTGCCGGAGGACCGGGCGGCCGGCTCCGGGCAGGCCCGGACGGTGCCGGACGAGCCGGCGCTGGCCGCCGCCCTGCGGTCCGCCCTGGGCGCCTTCCTGGCCCCGGTGCTCACCGCCTTCGGCCCGGAGGCCCGGCGCGGACCCCGGGTGCTCTGGGCAATGGCCACCGACGCGGTGGTGGAGGGGCTCTGGTACGCGGGCGGGCTGCTCGGGGAGCAGGAGCGGGCGCGCACCGAACTGACCGCGCTGCTGGCGCCCGGCGGGGCCCTCGACCCCGCGCACACGCCCGGCGCGGACGACCGTCCCGCCCCGGCCCCGACGCCCTTCACCCCGGGCGCCGGTTTCGCGCCCCCGGCGCCCGGGGCGGAGGGCGCCCCGCCCCCGGACCGGTCCCGGGCCAGTTGCTGCCTCGTCTACACCGCCGATCCGAGGGACATGTGCGGCGGCTGCCCGCGCGTCACGCGGCGTTGACGAAAAGCCGTTCGACATCGGGTTCGAAAAGCCCGCCATTCCTGGAAAAACCCACGTCGCATTCCTATGACCATGCGATGGTCACCGGGTCAGAAATCCCTCTCCTCAGCGCATTGACGGCGAATCGGCCATTCCTCCGCGCGCAATCCGCCATGATGGTCCCCGCCATCACGGCGCAGAAAAGCGACGCAGGAAAGCGAGGCCGGTTCCGGCGATGAAATTGTCCGACATACCGCTCGGATGGGCGATCACCGCGGTCGTGGGACTGCTGGTCAGCGCACTCCTGGTGGCCCTGCTCCGAAGCCGGGGGGCCACCTCCTCCACCGCCGGCCCCGATTCCTGGGAACGTTCCGAGGAACGGCGCCGCCGCAAGGAATCCCTGTACGGCGGCGCCTCCTACACCCTGTTGTTCTGCTGCGCCGGCGTCGCGGCCGCGCTCTCCTTCCACGGCCTGGTCGGCTTCGGCGTGCAGAACCTCGGCCTGTCCGGCGGCTGGGAGTACCTCGTCCCGTTCGGGCTCGACGGCGCCGCGATGTTCTGCTCGGTACTCGCCGTCCGCGAGGCCAGCCACGGCGACGCGGCGCTCGGCTCCCGGCTGCTGGTCTGGCTCTTCGCCGGCGCCTCGGCCTGGTTCAACTGGGTGCACGCCCCCCGCGGGCTGACCCACGCCGGCGCCCCGCAGTTCTTCTCCGGCATGTCCCTCTCGGCGGCGATCCTCTTCGACCGGGCGCTCAAGCAGACCCGCCGGGCCGCGCTGCGCGAACAGGGCCTGGTCCCCCGCCCGCTGCCGCAGATCCGCATCGTCCGCTGGCTGCGCGCCCCGCGCGAGACCTACGCGGCCTGGTCGCTGATGCTGCTGGAGAACGTCCGCAGCCTGGACGAGGCGGTCGACGAGGTGCGCGAGGACAGGCGGGAGCGCACCGTCGAGAAGCAGCGCCGCAAGCTGGCGGGGCGCCGGGAACGGGCCGAGATCCGGGCGATCAACCGCTCCAACAGCGCCTGGCGGCGCGTCGGCGGTGCGACGGCACGGCGGCCGGAGGCCGGCCCGGAGCCCGCCGTGGCCCCCGGAGCGGGGCGTCCCGGGGTGGAACGGTCCGCGGCGGAGCGGGTCCGGGCCGAACGTCCCGGGGTGGAGCGGGCCGCCGCGCCGCGCGAGGTGGCGCCGGCCGAGGGCGCGGTCGTCCAGCCGGGCCTGCCGGCGCGTCCGGAGCGGCGCACCATCGACCTCACCATGGAGGAGGACACCGTCACCCTGCCCCGGCTGGACTCGCTGGAACGCAAACTGAAGGACCTGGAGCAGCAGTTCGGCTGATCCCCTCGGGCCCGGCCCCCGGGCGGCGCGCCGCCTCCCCGGGGAGCCGGAACCGAACGGGGGTCAGGCCGCTGCCGCCGCCGTCCCGCTGAGTTCGAACCACATCCGCTTGCCGGTGCCGCGCGGCTCCACGCCCCAGGAGTCCGCGAGCGCCTCCACCAGCATCAGCCCGCGCCCGGAGGAGGCCTGCTCCCCCGGCGTCCGGCGGGTCGGCCAGAGGTCCGACTCGTCCTCCACCTCGACCCGCAGCCGGGCCCGGCCGCCGTCCGCCTCCGGCTCCCGGTAGAGCCGGGCGGTGAACATGGCGTCCCGGTCGGTGTGCCGGATGGCGTTGGTGACCAGCTCGGAGGAGAGCAGCTCGGCGGTGTCGATGAACTCGGCCACGCCCCAGCGGCGCAGCGCGTCGCGCAGCTCGGCCCGCACCTCGGCCACCCGCGCCAGGTCGGCCTGGCCGATCCGGCGGCGCAGCTGCTGGGCGGTCAGGCCGCCGGCCGGGCCGTCCCAGCGCAGGAGCAGCAGCGCTATGTCGTCCTCGCGCTCGTTGGAGTCGGCGGCCTGGGAGGCGATCCGGTCGGCCAGCTCCTCCAGCGGGTCGCGGGCGGCCTGCGCGGCGTCCGGCAGCGGGCGGGCGAGCGCCCGGGTGAGCCGGGCGACGCCCTCGTCCAGGTCCATGCCGCGCGCCTCGACCAGGCCGTCCGTACAGAGCAGCACGGTCTCGCCCGGGTCCAGGCTGAACCGGGTGACCCGGTACTCCTGGTCCGGGTCGATGCCCAGCGGCAGCCCGCCGGCCACCGGCACCACGGCGGCGGTGCCGTCCGCGCGGCGCACCACCGGGTCGAGGTGGCCGGCCCGGACGGCGTAGACCACGCCGTAGTCCACGTTGACCTCGGCGTAGGCGCAGGTCGCGAAGTGGTCGGTGTCGAGGTCCGCGAGGAAGCGCGAGGCGCGGGCCATCACGGCGGCGGGCGGGTGGCCCTCGGCCGCGTAGGCGCGCAGCGCGATCCGCAGCTGGCCCATGATCCCGGCGGCGTGCACGTCGTGCCCCTGGACGTCGCCGATCACCAGGCCGACGTGTCCGCCGGGCAGCGGCACCACGTCGTACCAGTCGCCGCCGATCTGGAGGCCGGAGCCGGCCGCGAGGTAGCGCACCGCCGTGGTCACCCCCGGGACGGACGGGACGGTGCGCGGCAGCATCACCCGCTGGAGGCCGGCCGCCAGCTCGTGCTCGGCGTCGTGCAGCCGGGCCCTGGCCAGCGACTGGGCGACCAGCCCGCCCAGAGTGGTGAGCAGGGTGCGCTCGTCCGCGTCGAGCTCGCGCTCGTCGTCGAAGCTGACCACGCACACGCCGATCGCCCGGCCGCTCGCCACCAGCGGCAGGTACGCCCAGGAGCCCCGGCCGCTGCGGCTGGTCGGCTCCCACACCTCGGGGTAGCCCTCGCGGAACTCCTCGCGGGTCGAGACGAAGACCGGCGTACGGTGGCGCAGCGCCTCGGCCGCCGGGTGCCCGGGCGGCAGCACGGTGCGGTCCCAGACCGCCAGCGTGTCGGCGCGGTAGCCGGAGGCCCCGAGGATCTGCGCCCGGCCGGCCTCGAAGGAGGCCAGCACCAGGCCGTCCGGCGGCAGCCCGGGCAGCGGCAGCTCGGTGAACACCCGGGCCACGTCACGCACGGTGACGGCTTCGGAGAGGGCGCGCGCCGCCTCCTTGATGAACCGGGAGCGCTCCTCGCGCAGCAGGGCCATCCGGTCGGCGTGGTCCCGCTTGTGCAGCTCGACGGTGGCGTCCCAGACGAAGCCGACCATCCGGGAGGCCCGGCCGAAGGCGTCGGCGAGCACCCGGCCGCGGAAGCGCACCGCGCGCATGCCGCCCTTCGCCCCGACCGTGCGGTAGTAGGCGCCGCACTGGCCCAGCTCGGCCACCGCGCGCTCGACCCGGCGGCGCACCACGGGCGCGTCCTCGGGGTGCAGCAGGGCCAGGAAGGAGGCGGCGGTGCGGTCGAAGCGACCCTGCTCCAGGGCGTCCAGTCCGACGATCGTGCAGGCCCGCTGGTCGCCCTCCAGGACGTCGCGGCGGATGTCCCAGTCGAAGGAGCCGATGCCGTTGGCCGCCATCGCGGGCTCCAGCCAGTCCGGCATGGTGTCCGCGGAGGACGGCGGCAGTCCGCCCGACAGCACGGGCGCCAGCCGGGCGGCGGCGAGGCTCGGCGACGGGCGCACCGCGGAGCCGCGGCGCGTGGGCTGGGCGGGCGGCCGGGCCCGGCCGGTCCCGGTGGTGGTGGCGCCGGCGACGGGCTGCCCGGCAGTGCGCGGCTCCGGGGCGCCCGGCTGCTCGGCGACGCGCGGCTCGACGGCCCGCTGTCCGACCGCTCGCGGCCTGGCGGCTCTCGGGTCGGCGGTGCGCGGCTCCACGCTTCGCGGTTCCACGGTTCGCGGCTCGACGGCGGGCGCCGCGCCGGGAGGAAGTGCCGGCCCCGGCGACTCGGGCTCAGTGGGCATGCTGCTCCTGCCGCTGCCGTGGCGGACCGCGCCGACCGTCCGGACGGGCCGCATGGCGGTGTGATGGGTCGTGCTGGATAGGACGGTGCGACGGACGGTGGCCAGTCGAGGTTCGGTCTCCCCGCTGCTTCCCGCACGTGGACACACATTCCCACCATCCTGGCCAATGTTCGGCCGAGCGGCAATGCCAACGGGCCGGAAACCTTCCGTTCCGCCTTCTGTTCCGGGCTTCCTTCGACAGCGAATCAATCGACGGCGAACAATCGTACGACCCCGGCGGCGGCCCCGGTGACGGGCCCGGGGCCGTCGGGCCGTGGCCGGGATCAGGGCGTGGCGAGTTCGAACCAGGTGACCTTGCCGTCGCCGCGCAGCTGTACGCCCCAGGAGTCCGCGAGCGCCTCCACCAGCAGCAGGCCGCGCCCCGAGGTCGCGTACTCGGCCTCCGGACCGCGGCGGCGCCCGGGAAGTCTGCTGGTGCCGTCCTGCACCTCGATCCGCAGCCGGTGGTCCGAGTCGAGCACCGCGTCGAACACCGCGCCCTTGCCCGTGTGCAGCAGCGCGTTGGTGACCAGCTCGGAGGAGAGCAGCTCGGCGGTGTCGGACAGCTCCGGCACCCCCCAGTGGCTCAGTGCCGAACGCAGCCGCCGCCGGACCGCGCCCACCCCGACCAGGTCCGCCGGATCGAGCGTGAGGTGCAACCGCCGGTGCAGGGCACAACCCGGAGCCGGTGCACCCGGCAGGGTCGTCCCGGCGCTGCCGGTCGGCCCCTGGACCGGCCCGGACCGGTAGGCGTCGCCGGAACTCGTCCGCTGCCGCGGGAATCGCGACTGACCGTCCATCAACCCATGCCCCCGCCCTGAAATCCGGGCCCCCGCCTCCGGATCCCCCGCCGGCCGGGTGGCCCCCTCGTTCTGACCACTCATCCTCATGCCCAGTTGACGGCGTTTGCAACAGTGTGCGTCCGATCACGTGGGGTGAAAGGGGCACGGGGTGGTTCGCGTGATCCAACTGCCCGCGCCGGACAGGTTTGCGAAGCGCAGAGGCGATTTTCGAGGGCGCCGTCACCCGATCCCGCGCACACCCGGCGCCCGTACGGACCGTGCGCCCGACCGCGCGCCCCCGCCCCGCCACCGCTGCGCGCCGACCCGGGCGGCGGGTCCGGGCGGCGGGCTCCGGGTCCGGGCGTCGGACCGCGGACCCTCCCGGCCCGCCGCCCACGTCCCGTCCCTCACCCCCATCCCCCGCCCAGCAAGCCGAACCCCCGCGGAGCGGCAACGCTGGACAGGGCGGCCCGGTGCGGGTTCAATGACCCGAGATGTTTGAACGACGTTCTAACATTGCCCCTGGCGGCCCCCAGACCCCCGAGCCGACCCCCTCCCCGGCGACCGCGAGCGAGGAACCGTGCGACTGACCCCCACCGAGCGGGACCGGCTGCTGATCTTCACAGCAGCCGAGCTGGCCCGCGCCCGCCGCGCCCGGGGCGTGCGCCTCAACATCCCCGAGGCCACCGCCCTGATCGCGGACACCGTCTGCGAGGCCGCCCGCGACGGCCGGCGCCTGGCCGAGGCCATCGAGGCCGGCCGCTCCGTGCTGACCGCCGACGACGTCCTGCCCGGCGTGCCGGACGTGGTCACCGTCGTCCAGGTCGAGGCCGTCTTCGAGGACGGCACCCGCCTCGCCGTCGTCAACGACCCGTTCAAGGGCGCCGGCTCCCTCGGCGACGAGGCCCCCGGCGGTGCGCTGATCGGCGACGGAGCCGGCTACGACCCGATCGAGGAGACGCTGCTGCTCCCCGTGCACAACACCTCCGCGGTACCGATCTCGGTCACCTCGCACTTCCACTTCTTCGAGGCCAACCCGCGGCTGGCCTTCGACCGCGCCGCCGCCTACGGCACCCACCTGGCCGTCCCGGCCGGCTCCTCGGTGCGCTTCGACCCCGGCGCCACCGTCGAGGTCGGCCTGGTGCCGATCGGCGGCGGGCGGGTCGCGATCGGTTTCGCGGGGCTCGTGGACGGCCCGCTGGACGCGCCCGGCGCGAAGGAGGCCGCCCTGGCGAAGGCCCGCGCCACCGGCTACCTCACCCACTTCGACGACGCGGAGGTCGAGTCGTGACGTCCATCACCCCGCACGACTACATCTCGGTGCACGGCCCGCGCGCCGGGGACCGGGTCCGGCTCGGCGACAGCGGACTGATCGTCCGCGTGGAGTCCGACTCCCAGGCGCCCGGCGACGAGTTCCTGGCCGGCTTCGGCAAGACCGCCCGCGACGGCCTGCACCTCAAGCCCGCCGCGGTCCGGGACACCTGCGACGTCGTGATCAGCAACGTGCTGGTGATCGACGCGATCCAGGGCATCCGCAAGACCTCGATCGGCCTGATCGGCGGCCGGATCGCCTCGATCGGGCGGGCCGGCAACCCGGACACCCTGGACGGCGTGGACGTGGTCGTCGGCACCGGCACCACGATCGTCTCCGGCGAGGGCCTGATCGCCACCGCCGGCGCCGTCGACACCCACGTCCATCTGATGTCCCCGCGGATCATGGAGGCCTCGCTGGCCTCCGGCGTCACCACCGTCATCGGCCAGGAGTTCGGCCCGGTCTGGGGCGTCGGCGTCAACTCTCCCTGGGCGCTGCGCCACGCCTTCAACGCGTTCGACGCCTGGCCCGTCAACATCGGCTTCCTGGGCCGCGGTTCGTCCTCCGACGAGGCCCCGCTGATCGAGGCGCTGGCCGAGGGCGGGGCGTCCGGCTTCAAGGTGCACGAGGACATGGGCGCGCACACCCGCGCCCTGGACACCGCGCTGCGGGTCGCCGAGGAGTACGACGTCCAGGTCGCCCTGCACACCGACGGGTTGAACGAGTGCCTGTCGGTCGAGGACACCCTGAAGGTGCTGGAGGGCCGGACCATCCACGCCTTCCACATCGAGGGCTGCGGCGGTGGACACGTCCCCAACGTGCTCAAGATGGCCGGTGTGCCGAACGTCATCGGCTCCTCCACCAACCCGACGCTGCCGTTCGGCCGCGACGCCCTCGGCGAACACTTCGGCATGATCGTCTCCGCGCACGACCTCAAGGTCGACCTGCCCGGCGACGCCGCGATGGCCCGCGACCGCATCCGGGCCGGCACCATGGGCGCCGAGGACGTCCTGCACGACCTCGGGGTCATCGGCATCACCTCCTCCGACGCCCAGGGCATGGGCCGGGCCGGCGAGACGATGCGCCGCACCTTCGCCGTGGCCGGCAAGATGAAGGCCGAACTCGGCCCGCTCGACGGCACCGGCTCGTACGGCACGACGGAGGGCGGCGACGACAACGAGCGCGTGCTGCGCTACATCGCCAAGCTCACCATCAACCCGGCCATCGCCCACGGCCTCTCCCACGAGGTCGGCTCCATCGAGATCGGCAAGCTCGCCGACATCGTGCTGTGGCGCCCGGACCACTTCGGCGCCAAGCCGCAGCTGGTCCTCAAGGCCGGATTCCCCGCGTACGGCGTCACCGGCGACCCCAACGCCTCCACCGACCGCTGCGAACCGCTCGTCCTGGGGCCGCAGTTCGGCGCCCACGGCGCGACCGCCGCCGACATCTCGGTGGCCTTCGTCGCCCGGGCCGCCGCCGACGGCGCGTACCTCGACCGGGCCGCCGACGGGCTGCCCACCCGCCGTCGCAGGGTCGGCGTCCGGGGCACCCGCGGCATCGGACCGCGCGACATGGTGCGCAACACCCGCGTGGGCCACGTCGAGGTCACCGAGACCGGGCTGG
The DNA here is from genome assembly GCF_053611565.1 of Kitasatospora sp. NPDC054795. Lineage (NCBI taxonomy): Bacteria > Bacillati > Actinomycetota > Actinomycetes > Kitasatosporales > Streptomycetaceae > Kitasatospora > Kitasatospora sp. NPDC054795. The sequence goes on along the minus strand of NZ_JBSHAP010000016.1, from coordinate 67,644 downwards.
TCTCGCTCGACGGCTCGCCACTGCGCTCCGAACCCGCGGACAGCGTCTCGCTCAGCCGCCTCTACTTCCTCTGACCCCCCGCCAAGGCCCCAGACCTCTTGAGGACTCGATGATGACCACCCCCACACCCGCCTCCCTCGGCTACCGGATGCCCGCCGAGTGGCACCCGCACGAGCGCACCTGGATGGCCTTCCCCACCACCAACCCCACCTTCGACGGCCCCGAGCAGCTGCACGCCGCCCGCCAGGCCTGGGCCGCCGTCGCCGACACCATCGTCGGGTACGAGCCGGTGACGCTGATCGTCAACACCGGTGAGACCGAGGAGGCCCGCAAGTACGTCTCCGAGCGGGTCGACATCGTCGAGCGCCCGCTGAACGACGCCTGGATGCGCGACATCGGCCCGTCCTTCCTGATCGACGGCAAGGGCTCGCTGGCCGCCGCCGACTGGATCTTCAACGGCTGGGGCGCGCAGTCCTGGGCCCGCTGGGACAAGGACCAGCACATCGCCGAGCACATCGGCGAGCTGACCGGGGTGCAGCGCTTCGCCTCCCGGCTGATCAACGAGGGCGGCGGCATCCACGTCGACGGCGACGGAACGGTGCTGGTCACCGAGACCGTCCAGCTCGGCGAGGGCCGCAACGCCGACTGGACCAAGGAGGAGGTCGAGGCCGAGCTGCACGCCTTCCTCGGCACCACCAAGGCGATCTGGCTGCCGCGCGGACTCACCCGCGACTACGACGAGTTCGGCACCCGCGGACACATCGACATCGTCGCCTCCTTCGTGCGCCCCGGCGTCGTGGTCGCCCATGTCCAGCCCGACCCCTCGCACCCGGACCACGAGGTCTGCCGCGAACTGGTCGCCGTGCTGCGCGCCTCGACCGACGCCCGGGGCCGGCCTCTGGAGGTCGTCGAACTGCCCGCCCCCACCGTCCTGCTGGACGAGGACGGCGAGCCGGTCGACTACTCCTACATCAACCACTACGTGGCCAACGGCGCGGTCGTCCTGTGCGCCTTCGACGACCCGCGCGACCAGGAGGCCGCCGCCATCCTCGCCGAGGCCTACCCGGGCCGCACCGTCGAACTCGTCGACGCCCGCGAGATCTTCGCGAACGGCGGCGGCATCCACTGCATCACCCAGCAGCAGCCGAAGGCGCTCTGACGCCCCGTCCGGGCGGGGGCACCGCGCCCCCGCCCGGACGGCTTCCGAAGCCCCGTTCCACTGAGGAGACCCGCACATGGCCGACCCCCGCCCGCGCCGGCCGGCCCGCCCCCGCGAGGAGGTCTTCGCCACCGCCCGGGCCGCGATCGCCGAACACGGGCTCGCCGGACTCACCATGGCCGGGCTCGGCAAACAGCTCCAGATGAGCGCCGGGCACCTGCTCTACTACTTCGGCAGCAAGGACCAGCTGCTGCTGGAAACCCTGCGCTGGAGCGAGGAGCAGCTCGGCGCCCGCCGCCGCGAGGCCCTCGCCGACCGCACCCTCGACCCCTGGCAGCGCCTCGACGCCTACCTGCGCCTCTACCTGCCGGAGGGCGCGGGCGACCCCCGCTGGATCCTCTGGGTCGAGGTGTGGGGCCGCTCCCCCGCGAGCGCCGAGATCCGCCAGGGCCAGCAGGAGATCGAGGCCCCCTGGCAGGCCGACCTGGTCGCCCTCATCGAGGAGGGCGCCGCCGCCGGCCACTTCACCCCCGGCCCCGCCGCCGACCGCGCCCAGCAGATCCGCGCCCTGCTCGACGGCCTCGCCGTCCCCATCGCCATCGGTCTCCCCGACGCCCACCGCCCCGCCGCCCTCACCCAGGCCACCGCCGTCACCGGCATCCTCCTGCGCACCTGAACCCTGCCCGCGTGAGAAGTCGGCCCGGCCGACTTCACACGCGCGGGGCGGGGGTGGGGCCGGATCTGGTCGTTGGGCGGGTTGGGGTGGGACGTGCGGGGTCACTCGGTCCAGATGGCGGCGGCCGTGCGGTCGTCGGCGTAGCCCTTGGCGCGGACCTGGACCTGGCGGAGGAAGTCGACGGTGCCCGGCGGGTGGGGGTGGGCCCAGTGGGTGGAGAGGAAGTGCGCGACGGCCGGCTCGTCGGCGATGGGCCGGGCGAGGCCCGGGGTGCACAGGAGGAGGATGTCGCCCGGCGTCGCGGGGACGAGCCGGAACCGGAACGGGCGCGGGCCGGGCACCGGGGCCTCGGGGAGCGGCGGCTGACCGTCCGGGTGGTGCAGCAGCCGGGCCGCGTAGGCGTCGATCCAGTGCCCCGAGCGCAGCAGGTAGAGCCCGCCCGGACCGACGCCGAAGGCCGCACGGTAGCCGGCCTCCGGGTCCAGCGACACCATCAGGCAGTGCAGCGACGCCGGGGACGGGGTGTCGTCCCCCTCCGGTTGCGGCGCCAGGGCGCGCAGCGGGGCGGCCGCACCGGTGGCCAGGCGCTGGAGGCCGTAGCGGAGCCGGTCGCGGGCACCGTCGCACAGGTCCGCGGCCAGGCCGGCCCGGCTGCGCCCGATCGCGGTGGCGAGCTGGTGGCACGCCTCCCCGCTGGCGGCCGCGATCGCCTCCGGGGTGACCGTCTCCTCCTCCGCGGCTCCGCCCGTACGGTCGAAGCCGCCGAGGACCGCGAGCAGCAGTCCGTCCGGGCCCTCGCCGAACCGGGTGACCAGCAGGGAGTCGCGGCGCGGCTCACCCCGGTAGCGCGCGGAGTCGCCCCGGACGGAGGCGGCGCGCAGGACGGACGGACCGTACTGGGCGCCGTCCAGCACGGTGTCCGGGACGAGCGCGCGCAGTGCGTTCGGGTCCGCCTCGGGTACGGCCGTCGGCTCGGGTCCGTAGGTCGGCGGGCGCTCGCCGACGTGCGGGACCGCGGCGCCGCCGTCGGCGAGCGGTGCACGGACGGCCAGGCGGGGGTCGGGGACGGCGGCGGCCTGGGCCACGGGCTCCGGGTCGGGTTCCGAGGCATGGACGGGTTCGGGCTCGGGAGCGGAGATGGGGGCGGGGGCGGGGGGCTCGGACTTCTCCGCCTCCCCCAGCGGCACCAGTTCCTCGGGGTGCTCGGGCTCCTCGGCAACGGCGGGTTCGGGATCCGGCTGCGCCGGTTCGGGGGCGGGCGGCGGGGTGGGCTTCTCCAGCGAGACCGGGTCCGGGTCCGGGTCCTGCTCGGGTTCCGGCTCGGGCTCGGGCTCGGGTACCGGTGCCGGTTCCGGTTCCGGTTCCGGTTTGGGTGCGGGTTCCGGGTCCTGTTCCGGGTCCTGCGCGTGCGCCGTCTTCGGTGCCTCCTCGGCGAAGTCGGGGGCCGGGAACCGGTGGGTCTCCGTGGAGGTCCGCTGACGCCCGATCCCCTCCGCTCCGCCGATCACGCCGACTGCGGTGTCGAACCAGTCGTCGATGCTGTCCCGGCCTGCCGAGCGCTCCGAGCCCTCAGAACCCGCCGCGCCGTCGTGCTCCCCGCAAGCCGCTACGGCCGCCTCCGGCTCAGGCTCAGGCTCGGGCTCAGGCTCAGGCTCGGGTTCCGGGTCCGGGTCCGGGTCCGGGTCCGCCGAGCGCTGCTGCCCGATGAGCCCGGCCGCCGTGTCGAACCAGTCGTCCACGCTGCCGTCCCCCGGGTCGGCGTGCGGGGTGTCCGGGAGGGTGCCCGTCGGACCGTCGTAAACGGCATCCCACCAACCGTCGTCCGGCCGGTGCGGCTGTGCGGGTGCACCCTGCTTGCTCATCTGGCGGCTCCTGGTCGTTCCGTGGTCGCGCCGCCCCCGGCGGGCCGGGCTGACGACATTGTTCTCCACCTGCGACGACCCTGTCCGGGTTTCGGCGACAACCGGTCACCCACCGGAACATCCCGGCCACCGCGCTCACCAGGCGGTTCACCAGGCGGTTCACCAGGCCGTCCGCGGTGGCGTCGCCCGGTCGTCCGCTCCCGTTCCGTCCGTGCTTGCCGGATGTGTCCGGAGCAGGGCGTTTCCTGGCCATCCGGGTGTGCGGGCCCCCGAAAATGAGGGCCGATGGGGGGCATCGCATCACTCGTTCGGCTGATTAAATGTGCGCATGACCGCGTCGGCCCCCAGTTCGCCCCGACCGGGGAGGGCCGCGTCCGCGGGCCGCCCGGCAGGTGGGCTGTTGGTCCTGCTGCTCGTCACGCTGTTGACGCTGCTGCCCTGCTCGGGCCAGGCGAAGGCGGTGGACGGCTCCGGCCAACCGGCGCCGCACGCTGCTCCGGTCAGCGCCGTCACCGTCGTCAGTGTGGTCAGTGTCCAGGTCGCCACCGGGCACTCCTCCTACACCGGTCACGCCGCGAAGGTCACCGAGTCCGCGAAGTCCTCGGACCACCACCGGACGGCCGAGGAGCAGGGGCACTGGATCCTCTGCACCGCCGACGGCCAGCCCCCGCACAACAACGGCTGCTCCAGCCATCCGTACTGCTCGCAGGACGCCCAGCTGCCGAACCCGCCGCCGCAGCCGCAACCCGCCGTGTCACCGCTGACCCCGGCCGCGCCCGAGGCGCTGCCCCGGGTGGTGCCGACCGGTCTGCTCGACGGCGCGCACCCGGTGCCCGATCTGCACGAACTCCAGGTCCACCGGTCCTGAGTGGAACCCACCGCCGGCGCAGCCGCCGACGGATCCGTTTCTCCTCTCACACCAGCTGACCGCCGCCACCGACCGGTGCGGCGGGGACAAGGACGACCATCATGGGTTCCGCCTCCAAGCAGTCCAACAAGCCCGGCGGCAAGCAGGACGGCCTCGACCGCCGCGCCCGGATCGCCGAGCTGCGCGCCGCCGAGCAGCGCCGCGACCGCCGCAACAAGATCGTCGCCTCGGTGGCGGCCGGCGTGCTGGTGATCGGTGCGATCGCCACCGGCACCTGGATCGTCATGGACCAGAACCAGAAGAAGAAGGACAAGGAGACCGCCGCCAGCGCGGACATCCCGGGCGTGAAGACCTTCGGCGAGCTGAGCCGCACCCACGTCAAGGACAAGGTCACCTACCCGATGACTCCGCCGGTCGGCGGCGACCACAACGCGATCTGGCTGGACTGCATGGGCCACGTCTACGACCAGCCGGTCGAGAACGAGCGCGCCGTCCACTCGCTGGAGCACGGCGCCGTCTGGGTGACGTACAACGGCAAGGCCACGCCGGACGACGTCAAGACCCTCTCCGACCGAGTCAAGAAGACCCCGTACTCGCTGATGAGCCCGTACCCGGACGAACAGGGCACCATCACCCTGAACGCCTGGAGCACCCAGCTGACCGTGGACAGCGCCAGCGACCCGCGGGTGGAGCAGTTCTTCACCAAGTACGTCCAGGGCAAGCAGACCCAGGAGCCGGGCGCCTCCTGCACCATGGGGCAGATGTGACCGCCGACGCGGGCCGCCCCGGCGAGGCCGTGACGGCGGACAGCGCGGACGGCGCGGACGGCGCGGACGGCGCGGGCGCCATGGAGGCCGTGGACGCCGCGGCGGACGGCGTCCGGGAGGTGGGGGCCCCGCGCCGCCGCCGCATGTGGTGGCCGGCCGCGCTGGCCGCCACCGTCGCGCTGGCACTCGGGGTGCCGGCCCTGGTGGCGAGCGGGACCTCGGCGTCCGGCTCGTCCACGCTGTCCGTCCCCGCGAACGACTCCCCCGAGGCCGGTTTCGCCCGCGACATGGCGACCCACCACCAGCAGGCCGTGGACCTGTCGTTCGTCGTCCGGGACCGCACCGCCGACGAGCCGACCCGCACCCTGGCCTTCGACATCATCAACACCCAGGCCAACCAGCGCGGGATGATGATGGGCTGGCTCGACCAGTGGGGGCTGCCCCAGCACTCGACCGCCACGCCGATGGCGTGGATGAAGATGGGCCACGAGTACCAGGCCCACGACGGTTCGCTGATGCCGGGCATGGCCACCAACACCCAGATCGCGAAGCTGCGCACGCTCAGCGGGCGGGACGCCGAGGTGTACTACCTCCAGCTGATGATCGAGCACCACAAGGGCGGCGTCGACATGGCCCAGGGCTACGTCGACAAGGCCCAAAACGATGCCGAGAAGCGGCTCGCGCAATCGATGGTGGTCGCCCAGACCTCCGAGCTCCAGCTGATGACCGACATGCTCAAGGAGCGCGGCGCCGAGCCCGGCGTGCCCGCCTCCTGAGTGCTCGTTCCGCGGGCTCGCCCTGCGGCTCGTACGTGTCCCTCGGGTCCGGGTGTCCCCGGGTCCCGCACGTCCTACAGGTCCTACAGGTCCTGCAGGTCCCGCGTGTCCCCGGCCGTCCGCCGTCTTCCCCCCACCCCTCCGGAGAACCCTCGCATGACCCCCGACGCCCCCTGGCTGATCGCCGGCCTGGGCAACCCCGGCCCGTGGTTCCGGCTCACCCGGCACAACGCGGGCTTCCTCGCCGTGGACCGGCTGGCCGAACGGCACGGCGCCCGGTTCCGCCGGCGCGGGATCGCCACCCTGGTGGCCGAGATCGCCGTCGACGGCCACCGGGTGCTGCTGGCCAAGCCGCTGTGGTGGTCCATCAACCTGTCCGGCCGCCCGGTGGCCGCGCTGCTGCGCCGCCACGGCGTCCCGGTCGAGCGGCTGGTGGTGGTGCAGGACGACCTGGACTTCGCCTTCGGCTCCGCCCGGCTCAAGCGCGGCGGCGGCCCCGGCGGCCACAACGGGGTGCGCTCGGTGGGCGAGGTGCTCGGCACCCGGGACTTCGTCAGGCTGCGGTTCGGCATCGGACGTCCACCGAAGGGCCAGAGCGTCGGGGACTTCGTGCTGAAGAAGTTCTCGGAGGATGAACTGGCCGCCATGCCGGGCGAGTTGGACCGCTGCGCGGAAGCTCTGGAGACGCTGGTGCGGCGCGGCCTGAACCGCGCCCAGGACGCCCTGAACGCACCGGGGCCCCCGCACGCCCGTACCGACGCGCGACAGCGGGGCCCCGCGCCCCTCAAGCCCGGACGGGCCGGGTGAGCAGCGCCGCCACCGCGGCGACGGCGGCGAGGACGAGCAATACCGTCCGCCCACCGGACTCGGCGCCCGCCAGGTGGACACCAAGGACGGACAGCGCCATGCCGAGCGCCGTGCCGAGACTGCGGGCCGTGTTCACCATGCCGCCGCCGACCGCCGAGCACTGCGCCGGGATCGCCCGCATCACCAGCGCGTTGTTGGCGGGCAGCAGCAGACCCAGCCCGTAACCGGCGATCAGCAGCGGGGCCACCGCCGCGTCCGAGGCCGGCAGCAGGGCGAACAGCAGCAGCCCGCCGGCCGCGAGCAGCGCACCCCAGCGGCACCTGGTCACGTCCGACCAGCCCCGGGGCAGCAGCCCGCCGCCGACCGTCGCGGCGAACGCGAACCCGGCGGGCAGCAGCGTGATCACCAGGCCCGCGTGGGCCGTCGACACCCCGGCGCCGGTGAGCAGCACCGGGCCCAGCACCAGCGGGCAGAACAGCAGCAGATAGCCGATCAGCCCCACCGCCAGGCCGGAGCGCACGCCCGGGGTGTTGATCAGCCCGGGCGCCAGGATCGGCCGGGCGGCCCGCCGTTCCTGGCGCACCAGTGCCAGGGTCAGGGCGGCGGAGGCGAGCAGCAGGGCTGCCACCGCCCAGCCGGGCAGGGGCAGGCCTGAGGCGGTGGACAGGGCGAGCAGCAGCGAGGTGGTCGCCCCGGTGAGCAGCAGCAGGCCGGGCAGGTCGAAGCGGGCGGCGTCGCCGGTCGCGGTCCGCCGGGTCACGGTCCGGCGGGCATCGTTGCGGTGGGCATCGTTGCGGTGGGCATCGTTTCGACGGCCCTCGGCGCGGTGGGCTTCCCCCCCGGGGGAGTTCGCAGGGCGGGGGCCCGGTACGGCGGCGGGGGCGCCCGCCGCCCGGGTGCGGGGCAGCAGGAACCAGCCGGCCAGGATGCCGAACGCCGCGATCGGCACATTGACCCAGAACACCCAGCGCCACGAGGCGTGCTCGACCAGCAGCCCGCCGAGGCTGGGCCCGAGCGCCAGGCCGAGGCCCTGGGCGGAGGCCTGGATGCCGAGCGCGCGCCGCATCGCGTGCTCGGGGACGCCCCGCGCGACCAGGGCGACGCTGTTGGCCTGCATCATCGCGGCGCCCACCGCCTGGACGGCGCGGCAGCCGACCAGCACCCAGAGCCCGCCGGCGAATCCGGCGCCGAGCGAGGAGAGGCCGAAGACCGCGAAGCCGCCGATGTACATCGTCTTGCGGCCGACCAGGTCCGACAGCCAGCCGATCGGGGCCAGCAGGGCGACCAGGACCAGCAGGTAGGCGAGGGCGACCCACTCGACGGCGGCGAAGCCCGCGTCGAAGTCGCGGCCGATGGCGGGGAAGACCAGGGCGATGACACTGGCGTCCAACTGGCCGAGGAAGGCGCCGAGACAAACCGTGCCGACGGCGAGCCAGTGGGCATGGCGCCAGCCGGCTATGCCGCGCGGCCGGGGCCGCTCGGTGAGCAGCCGCGAGGCGAGGGCGGTGGCGTTCATGAGTACAAATATATCGGATACAGATATGTTCTCTCTACGAGCAGCTCGTTCCACGACAGGATGTGTCCCACGGTACGGACGGTGCCGGACGGACGCCCGCGGCGGGGCCTGCGACAGAGCCGCGACACGGCACGGCCCCGGGGCCCCGACCGGCCGCCGAACCGCCCCGTACCAGGCGATACGCTGTCCGCCATGCCGTCGTCACCACACGTTCCCGACCCCGCCACCGCAGGCCCCGACCCGGCGGTCGAGCACGCCCGGCAGCTGACCGACACCGTCACCCGGCTGCGCCGCGCGCTGCGCAGCAGCATCCGCACCGACTACCCGTGGGAGTCCCTGCCGATGGCGCAGGTCGAACTCCTGCAGACACTGGCCGCCGCGCCGCTGCGGGTCGGCGAGCTGGCCGCACGGCAGCGGCTCGCACCCAACACCGTCAGCGGACTGGTCGGGAAGCTGCTCGACGCCGGCTTCGTGGACCGCCAGGCCGACCCCGGCGACCGCCGCACCGCCCGGATCGCCCTCACCCCGGCCGGCCGGCGACAGCTGGACGACTGGCAGCACGCCCACGAGCGCCGCATCGCCACCGCGCTCGGCACCCTCGACCCCGCCGACCGCGCGGCGGTCGTCAACGCCCTGCCGGGCCTGGAACAGCTCGCCCGCGCCCTCGCACAGCCGGGCACAGGACCCGAGCCGGCACCCGCCCAGGAGCCCGCGGCCGGGTGAAAACCACTGGCCGCCGCGTTCGCCCGCCGCTACCGTCCCCGGCATGACCAGCACAGCGGTACGGATCGAGCCCTGGACGGACGACGACCTCGCGCTGCTGCGCCGGGTCAACACGCCGGAGATGAAGAAGCACGTCGGCGGGCCGGAGAGCGCCGAGCAGCTGCTCGTACGGCACCGGCGCTACCTGGACTTCGTCCCGTCCGGGCTCGGCTGCATGTACCGGATCGTGCTGCTGCCCGAGGGCGAGGCCGTCGGGACGGTCGGCTACGGCACCCGGACGTGGGAGGGCCGGACCGTCCACGAGATGGGGTGGAACGTGCTGCCCGGCTTCCAGGGCCGGGGCATCGCGGTCGCCGCGACCCGCGCGGCGGTCGAGGCCGCCCGCCGCGAGGCCGCCCACCCCCACCTGCACGCCTTCCCCTCGGTGGACAACCCCGCCTCCAACGCGGTCTGCGCGAAGGCCGGCTTCACACTGCTCGGCGAGACGAACTTCGAGTTCCCGCCCGGACGGCTCATGCGCAGCAACAACTGGCGGGTGGAACTGCGGAGTTGAGCGTTCTGCGGTGGGGGGCTCGGTGGTGGCGGGCTCGGCAGGGCTTTCGTGCTTGAAGGTCCGGTGCTTGAAGGTCCGGTGCTTGAAGGTCCGGTGCTCGGGCGTCGGGAGCTCGGACGTCGGGGGCTCGGACCTCGGGGGCTCGGACGTTCGCGGCACCCCGGCGGTCAGAACAGGGTGCCGCTCTCCAGGTCCAGCAGCCAGCGCTTGCGGTCCACGCCGGCGGCGAAGCCGGTGAGCGCACCGCTGGCTCCGAGCACCCGGTGGCAGGGGCGGACGATCAGCAGCGGGTTGGCGCCCACCGCGCCGCCGACCACCCGGACCATGCGCGGCTCCTGCCCGGCCAGCTCGGCGAGTTCGCCGTACGTGACGGTCTTGCCGTACGGGATCTCGTCCAGTGCCGCCCAGATCCTGCGGCGGAACTCGGTGCCCTCGGGCGCGAGCGGGAGGTCGAAGCCGGTGCGCTTGCCGGCGAAGTAGTCGGTCAGCTGGGCCACCGGCTCGGCGAGCGCCTCCGGGTCGAGGACCCAGTCGTCGGCGGGCTCGGCCAGGGCGTACTTCTGGCCGGGCACGGTGACCGTGGCCAGCGCGGCCGGTCCGCCCTCCTCGGGCAGGACGCCGCTGAGCAGCAGCCGACCGAAGGGGCTCTCCATGGTGGTGTAGACGGTGGTGCTCATGCTCGTCCGTTCTCCGTTCCGGTACTGGTGTCGCTGGTGTTGCCGGTGCTGATGCCGGTGTTCGTGGGACTGGTACTCGCGGAGCCGGTGCTCACGGGGCCGGTGCTCACGGGGCCGGTGCTCACGGGGCCGGCCCACAGCCGGTGGACGGCGTAGGAACGCCACGGGGCCCAGGCCTCGGCGGCGCGGTCTGCGGACTTCGGGTCCCCCGCGGCGCCGAGACGGAGCAGGCCGTGCTTGACGCCCACGTCGCTCGGGAGGAAGACATCGGGGTCGGCCATCGCCCGCATCCGCAGGTAGCCGACCGTCCAGGGGCCGATGCCGGGCAGGTCCAGCAGGCCGGCCGCGGCCTCCTCCCGGTCGACCCCGCTGTCGAGCCGGACCACGCCCTCGGCCAGCGCGGCACACAGGCCGGTGAGCGCGCGGCGGCGGGCGACGGGCATCGCGAAGTCCTCCGGATCGGCGGTGGCCAGGGCGGCCGCGGTCGGGAAGAGCAGCCGAAGGCCGCCGCTGGGCTCGGGCAGCGCGGTGCCGTACTTCTCGGCGAGCCGTCCCGCCAGGGTGCGGGCAGCGACGACGCTGATCTGCTGGCCGAGGACGGCGCGGACGGCGAGCTCGTGCGGGTCCACGTGGCCGGGCGAGCGCAGGCCGGGGCGCTCGCGGACCAGCGGGCCGAGCAACGGGTCGGCGCCGAGCTGCTCGTCGACCGCGAGCGGGTCGGCGTCCAGGTCGAAGAGGTTGCGCAGGCGCTGGACGGCGGTCGGCAGGTCGCGCAGGTCGGCGAGCAGCAGGCGGCAGTCGAGCCAGCCGCGGGTGGGCGGCTCGCCCGGCGCCAGGCCGTCGACCTCGGCGATGCCGTGGCCGTACGGGAGCGCGAGGGTACGACGGTACACGCGCACACCGGGCCGCGCGCCGGGGACGACCTCCTCCACGCCGGGGACGGCGCGCAGGGCGAGGAAGTCGATCAAGTGCTCGCTGTCGAGCGCGCCGCGGTAGGCGAGACGCAGGGTGAGGCCGCCGGCCGGGGTCGCGCTGCGGCGGCCGGCGGCGACCTCGGCTCGCAGACCACTGGGAGTGCGGTCGTAGACCTCGCGCACGGTGTCGTTGAACTGGCGGACGGAGGCGAAGCCGGCCGCGAACGCGACATCGGTGACGGGCAGTTCGGTGGTCTGGAGGAGCAGTCGGGCGGTCTGCGCGCGGCGGGCGCGGGCCAGCGCGATCGGGCCGGCGCCGAGCTCGGCGATCAGCTGGCGCTGCAGCTGGCGGGCGCTGTAGCCGAGGCGGCCGGCCAGGCCGGCAACGCCCTCGCGGTCCACCACGCCGTCACCGATCAGGCGCATCGCGCGGCCGACCAGGTCGGCGCGGTGGTTCCACTCGGGCGAGCCCGGCACGGAGTCGGGGCGGCAGCGGCGGCAGGCGCGGAAACCGGCCCCCTGGGCCGCTGCGGCGCTGGGGTAGAAGACGCAGTTGACGCGCTTGGGGGTCACGGCGGGGCAGCTCGGACGGCAGTAGATGCCGGTGGAGGTGACCGCCGTGAAGAAGACCCCATCGAAGCGGGAGTCGCGGCTGTCCACGGCTCGGTACCGGATGTCGTCGTCGATCACGTTGTCCAGTTTGCGGCACTGGGCGGGGGGTGACTGGCGGGAATCGGACATCGCCGTTGATCGCTGCTTCGGGGGCCTCCCCCTCCCCCTCCCCCTCCCCCTCCCACCCGCCACCCGCCACCCGCCACCCGCCACCCGCCATACCGTGAGCCCACGGCTCACGGCCCACAACCCGCAGGCCCACCGCACCGGCCCGGGGCCCTGAAATTCGCGAGCCCGCCGAGCGCCCCGCCGTTACTCTCGCGGCATGAGCGAGCAGCAGCCCTACACCGGCCCGGACGACCCGCGCGTCATCGCCCTGCCCCCGGCAGAGTTCGCCTTCCCCGGCCCTCTGCGGGACCAGCTGGTCGCCGCGATCCTCGACGGTGCCAAGACCAGCACCACCGGCCTGATCGCCGACTACGAGCACGAGAGCGAGCCCCTGCCGCTGCCCGGTGAGCGCTCCGCCGTCCTCGACTCGGACGGCCGCGGGGTCGCCGTGATCGAGACCACGGACGTCCGGGTGGTCCCGCTCGCGGAGGTCGACCTCCAGCACGCCCTGGACGAGGGCGAGGGGTGCACCAGCGTGGCCGAGTGGCGTGCGGTGCACGAGCGGTTCTGGCGCAGCCCGGAGATGCTCGACGCCCTCGATGACCCGGGTTTCACCGTGGACGACACCACTCCGGTGGTCCTGCAGCGCTTCCGCGTGGTGGCGGACCTCCGCTGAGCCGGGCGGGCCCGGCGGGCCCCGGCCGGCGGCCGTTTCGCGGCGGCCGGCCGGTGCCCGGGCTCAGCGCTTCACCGGACCTCCCACGGCTCGCATCGACTTGGTGATCGTCTTCCACTTCTTCAGCCGCGCCTTGGCCACCCGGGCGTCCGTGCGCGAGGCGATCCAGTCGTTCTCGCGCTGGAGCTTGAGGTAGCTGTCCATTCGGCGCTGCGGCAGGGTGCCGTCGGCCAGCGCCGCCTGCACCGCGCAGCCGGGCTCGGTGTGGTGGCCGCAGTCCTGGAAGCGGCACTCCTCGGCCAGCTCGGCTATGTCGGCGAAGGCCAGGTCCACGCCCTCGCCTCCGTAGAGGCCGACCTCGCGCAGCCCGGGGGTGTCGATGAGCACGCCCCCGCCGGACAGCGGGATCAGTTCGCGGGTGGTCGTGGTGTGGCGGCCCTTCTGGTCGACCTCGCGGGCCTCCTGGACGGTCATCACCGCGGAGCCGGCCAGCGCGTTGGTGAGCGTGGACTTGCCGACGCCGGACTGGCCGATCACCGCGGTGGTGCCGGGGGTGCAGGCGCGGAGCACGTCCATGCCCTCGCCGGTCTCGGCGCTCACCACGAGCACCGTGACTCCGGGGGCGACCGCCTCGACGTCGGACCGGATGAAGTCGGCGTCGTCGACGAGGTCGGCCTTGGTGAGGACGACCAGCGGGTCGGCGCCGGACTCCCAGGCCAGGGCGAGGAAGCGCTCGATCCGTCCGAGATCGGGGTCGGTCGCGAGCGAGGAGGCGATCAGCACGGTGTCGACGTTGGCGGCCAGCACCTGGCCGTCGGAGCGCTTGCCGGCCACCTTGCGGATGATCGCGGTGGAGCGCGGCAGCAGCGCGGCGACGGAGGCCATCGGCTGGGCGTACAGGTCGACCGCCGCCCAGTCGCCCGTGCACGGGCAGTTGATCATGTCGGCATCGCCCACCGGCCGGGTGTCGAACCGGACGGTGCGCGGCTCGCCCGTCTCCGGGTCGGCGATGACGGCGTCGCACCGGCCGCGGTCGACCCGGACGATCCGGGCCGGGAGCAGCCCGGCCTCGCCGAACGGGGTGAACAGCTCCGCGAGCTCGGCCGTCCAGCCGTAGCCGGTCAGGGCGGAGGCGTCGGCGGAAGTCGAAGAGGAGGAAGAGGCAGAGGAGGGAGAAGAGAACGACGAAACGGAGGCAGCGTTGAACAACGCAGTGGCCCTTCGGGAGGAGATGATCCCGGCGGGCTACGGCTGGCGCGAAGGGCTCAGCCGGCGGCCGGGAAAAGGAGGTGAACGCGAGTGCTGCCCTGGGCAGCTATCGGGGCGACAACGACCACGGGGTTCACCTCCTGCTCTCTACTCCTCGGGCGGCCCAATGGCCCCCGAACCGGATGTGTCACACGCTAGCGGGGCGGGGGATTGTGGCCAACCTATTTTTGACCTGCGGAAACGCGAGGAAGCGGTCGCCAGAGCGGCCTCTGAGGACCAAAATTGGCCCGCCTTGCAAGGCCAGACGGTGCCCCGCGCCGCCGTCCGCCGCCACGCGCATCCGCCGCGGCTCGACCACCCTCGCCGGGACCCGCGCTACGCCCCGTACCGGTGCTTGAGGTTCGGGTCGTCCAGCCACCACGGCCGCATCCCGGTCTCCTCCTCCTCCTCCGGCCCTCCCCCCGCCCGCGCCCGCGCGGCGGCCGCCGCGAAGCGGGCGTCCAGCTCGGCGTCCACCGCCTCGGTCTCCTCCCGCCCCTGCACCACCATCCGCCGCACCAGCGCGGCCAGGAACGGCAGCCCGACCAGGTCCCCCAGCACCCAGAACGCGTTGCCGCCCCAGGTCTGGTCCTGCGCCGGGCTCGGGCCCCACGGCCGCCCGAGCGCCAGGTAGTAGTGCTCGGCGACCAGGTGCCCGCCGTAGATCAGCACGATCCCGAGCCCCGCGTCGAAGATCACCTCGGCGAAGGTGATGAACAGCCCGACCAGGTGGGGGTACTCGTGCCCGACCGGGTCGAGCTGCAGACGCGGCCAGAAGTAGGCGAGGCCCAGCAGCACCAGTGCCAGGTGCAGCACCACGTTCCCGATCCCGCTGGACACCGACCACTCGTACCAGGGCGTGAAGTAGAGCAGCCACGGCGGCGCCATCAGCAGCGCGGTGGAGACCGCCGGGAACATCAGCACCTTGGACGGGCGGCTGCGCAGCGCCCGCAGGACGCGTTCCCGCCGGGCCGCCGGTGCCGCCTCGACCAGCAGGGAGACCGGTGCGCCGAGCGCGAGCAGCAGCGGAACGACCATCAGCAGCAGCACGACCTGCACGGCCCGGTCGGTGAAGAGGATCCGGTCGTACACACCGAGGCCGGAGCAGGTGCACCAGACCCACAGCAGCAGCCCGCCGAGGAACGCGGCGGTACGGGTGGGCTGCCAGCGCCCGCCGCCGGACCCGGCCGCGCGCCGCCCGTCACCGGCCCCCACGGCCGCCCGGGCACCCACCGCGCGTTCACCTACCGCGCGTTCACCTCCCGCCCGGTTGACCCTGCGCACCGCCGCCAGGTACCAGACACCGAGCAGCACCGACAGCACGAGCACCAGCGGCTCGGCCGTCCAGGAGGTCGCCAGGTCGGACCACCGCCACGGCGGCGGCCCGCTGTAGGCGAGCACCGAGGCGGGACCACCGGTCGGCCCGCCCGACGGCCCGACCGTCGCGCCACCCACCGACCCGACCGCCGCGCCGCCCACCACTGCGTTCATCCGCCCGCTCACCTCGCTCGTCCCGGCGGTCCCCGGCCGGTCGGGCACCCCGCGCCGGGGCTCCCCGGCGCCCGGCCATGATGTCCCCGCGCGACGGCCCCGCCGCACCCGGGGCCCGCCTCTATACCCGGGCCTGAACAAAGCTTTACCGAGCCCCGACAAAGCTATGCCCGGGCAAAGTTCTGCCCTGTTCCCGCTCCTTCCGGCAACCGCGGCGAAGACACAAACGTCTGGCAGGATGCGCCGTCGGCGAGACCCGCCACGTGCTCGACAAGGGGATGACAAGAGGTGCGAACCACTGCACGCGGCGACGGCCGCCGACTCGCGGCGCGCCACCGCAACATCGAACTGGGCCTGCTGGCCCTCGCGGTGGCCGTCTGTCTGGCGGGACACGTCGACGCGAACCTGGCGCTCACCGGCCGGATGCCGCCCGGGCTGCTGGTGCACGGCCTGTCGTTGGGCGCGCTGGCCGGGGCGGCCCACCTGGCGGTGCGCCGGTTCGCCCCGTTCGCCGATCCGCTGATCCTGCCGCTGGGCGTCTTCCTGACCGGCTTCGGGCTGGTGCTGCTGGACCGGCTGGACTTCAGCTACAAGGCCGCGCACGCCGCCAAGGGCGACTACCAGAAGCTCCCGGCCGCGCCCTCCCAGCTGATGTGGGTGTTCATCTCGGTGGCGGTGGCACTCGCGCTGATCGTCCTCGTCAAGCACCACCGCTTCTTCCAGCGCTACGTCTACCTGCTGATGGCGGGTGCGCTGATCCTGCTGGCGGCGCCGGTGTTCTCCCCCGGCGACAGCTTCGGCGCCAAGCGCTGGATCCGGCTGTTCGGGCTCTCCTTCGAGCCGGACGAGTTCGTGAAGGTCGCGATCACGATCTTCTTCGCGGGGTACCTGATGGCTGCCCGGGACGCGCTGGCGCTGGCCGGGCGGAAGGTCTGGGGGCTCACCCTGCCGCGCGGACGGCACGCCGGCCCGGTGCTGGCGATCTGGGTGGTCAGCCTGCTGGTACTGATCTTCGAACGCGACCTGGGCACCTCGCTGATCTTCTTCGGCATCTTCATCGTGATGCTGTACGTGGCGACCGAGCGCACCAGCTGGGTGGTGCTCGGCCTGCTGATGGCGGTCGGCGGCGCGGCGGTGGTCGGCACCGTGGAACCCCACGTGCACGGCCGCGTCGAGGCCTGGCTGCACCCGCTCGACTACTACAAGCCGGTGCACGACAAGGCGATCTCCGAGCAGCCCGCCGAGGCGCTGTTCAGCCTGGGCACCGGGGGCATGACCGGGACCGGCCTGGGCTCGGGACGGCCCTGGCTGATCGGCTTCGCCGGGCGCAGCGACTTCATCTTCACCACCATCGGCGAGGAGCTGGGACTGGCCGGGGCGACCGCGATCCTGCTGGTCTACGTGCTGCTGATCCAGCGCGGTCTGCGCACCGCGATCGGCCTGACCGACCCGTTCGGCAAGCTGCTGGCCACCGGTCTGTCGGCGGCGCTGGCGCTCCAGGTGTTCGTGGTGGTCGGCGGGGTGAGCGGGCTGGTCCCGCTGACCGGCAAGGCCCTGCCGTTCCTGGCCGCCGGCGGTTCGTCGCTGCTGGCGAACTGGCTGATGGTGGCGCTGCTGATCAAGCTGAGCGACTCCTCCGGACGCACCGCCCTGGACCCGCCCCGGCCCTCCCCCGAGCCGCTCCCTGCCCCGGCCCCCACAAACCCGAACCGGACGCACCCGGACCCGCCGGCCCCGACGCACCCGAACCCGTCGGCCCCGTCCCCCGCCGCCCCCGGCACGACCGACCCCTCCGCCGTGACCGAGCTGCGCCCCGCCCACGACCACCCATCGCACCGGGCCGCCACCTGACCCGTCGTCCGCCGGCCCCGCCCGCCCCACGCCCGCCCGAGCGACAGGGCCTCCCCCGCACCCGCGGGAGAGGCCCTGTCCGTTCCTGCCGTTTCGTTCCGCCTACCGCTGGTCCCACGGCGGCCGGGGCGGTCGCGGCGGGTACCCCGGCGGCGGCTGCCCGGGCGGCCCCTGCGGCGGCCCCGAACCGGGCCCGGACACAGGCCCGGACGCAGGCCCGGACGCAGGCCCGGACGCAGGCCCCGACACGGGCCCCGACACGGGCCCGGAAGCAGGTCCGGAAGCAGGTCCCGACGGCGGCCCCGGCGGAGTTCCCGGCCCGCCCCCCTGCGTCGGCCCGGCCGGCCGGTCGCTGTCCGGCGGCGGCGGTCCGGGCCGGTGGTGCGGCCCGCCGCGGGCGGTGAGCCGGCCGCGCACGTTGTCGGCGGCCAGCACGTCGGCCCACCGCTCCGGGTACTCGGAGGGCACCTCGACGTCCTCGCCCTCGTCCTCGCCCCACTCCTCCTCGACTCCCTCGGCGAGCCCGAGCTCGCGGGCGCGCCGGGCCCGTTCGACGGCCCGCCGGGCGGCGACCTCGCGGACCACGGCGGCGGCCGCCTCCTCGTGGGCGCGCTCGTTCTCGGCGCGCGCGTCGGCGGTCTCCAGGGTGGGCCAGCGGCGGTCTATCGCGGCGTTCATCGCGGCGCCGATGAGCACCGCGAGCGCCACCACGAAGATCCACAGCAGCACGGCCACCGGCGCCGCCAGCGAGCCGTACACCGAGGGGCCCTCGACCGAGCTGACCAGGTAGACCCGCAGGCCGACGCTGCAGAAGACCAGCACCACCAGGGCGACCAGGGCGCCGGGGATGTCCTCGCGCCACGGGGTCGAGACCGGGACGGCCAGGTGGTAGAGGGTGGTCAGCGAGACGGTCAGCAGCACGATCGCGACCGGCCAGTAGAGGGCGCCGACCAGCCCGGACACCCCCGGCACCGCGTTCTCCAGCAGCCCCGGACCGACCATCAGCAGCGGCAGCACCAGTGAGCCGATCACCAGGGCGCCGAAGTAGAGGCTGAGCGACATCAGCCGGGTCTTGACGATGCCCCGCTTGCCGTCGAGCCCGTACATGACGGTGATGGTGTCGATGAAGATGTACAGGGCCCTGGAGCCGGACCACAGGGACAGCAGGAAGCCGATCGAGACGAGGTCGGGCCGGGTGCGGTCGAACACCCCGTCCAGCAGCGGGACCACGACCTCGTTGACGGAGGAGTCCGACAGCACCGTTCCGGAGGCCGAGAGGATGCTCTTCTTGAGCCCGGCGATGGTGCCCGCGCCGACGAACTCGTCGAGGTAGCCGAGGGTGCCGGCCAGCCCGAGCAGCAGCGGCGGGATCGACAGCAGGGTGAAGAAGGCCGCCTCCGCGGCGAGCCCGGTGACCCGGTACTCGACGCAGGTGTTGGTGGTGTCCCTGACCAGCTCCCACGCCGTGCGGCGCCAGGTGGCCTGTTTCGCCGCCCGCCGCGCGCCCTTGCCCCTGCGCCGGGAGGGCCGCTCGGCGTTCGGTCTGCTCGTATCGCCTGCTGCTTGCACAGGGCCCACCGTATCGGGCCGGGGCCGCGCGGTTGATCTCCCCGGGGGTACGGGCGCGTGGCCGGACGCCCCGGCGGGGAGCGGCGGGAACGTCCGGATGTCTCGCCTGACGAAACCTCAACGTCCAGTATTCGGATGTTAGTGGACCGCGAGTCCCGCGCCGTGCGAATCTCTTGCCATGTCTAGCGCCGGAACCACCCTAGTAGGCCGACTCCACGTCGACCTCCTTCGCGTGTCCAGCGCCATCTGTCCGGTGACCTGAGCCCGACCCCGCCGCACCACCGCACCCGGCGCCGACCTCCCCCGCAATCCCCGTCGCAGCGGATGCGCAGGCGCCCGCCCGGTCCCGGCCACTGCCCTCAAGGCCTTGAGAAATCCGCAGGTCAGAGCGGCACCGCACGGCCGAGCACGCCCCGCGACCTATTCGGCGCCAGCGCCACCTGCCCCGAAGGACTTCACCATGGCCACCTCCTCCGAGACCGTCGAGCCCACGGCCGACCGCGCCGCCGAGCGCCGCCCCGCAGCGGCCCGCAAGGCGACCCGCCACCGCGGCGAGGGCCAGTGGGGCATGGGCCACTACACCCCTCTGAACGCCAACGAGCAGTTCAAGAAGGACGACGACGGTCTCAATGTGCGGACACGTATTGAGACGATCTACGCGCACCGGGGCTTCGACTCGATCGACCCGGCCGACCTGCGCGGCCGGATGCGCTGGTGGGGGCTCTACACCCAGCGCAAGGAGGGCATCGACGGCGGCAAGACCGCGATCCTGGACCCGCACGAGCTGGACGCCGAGTTCTTCATGCTCCGCGTGCGCATCGACGGCGGCCGGCTGACCGTCCCCCAGCTGCGGGCGATCGCCGAGGTCTCCGAGCAGTACGCCCGCGGCACCGCCGACCTGACCGACCGCCAGAACATCCAGTACCACTGGATCCGGATCGAGGACGTCCCGGCGATCTGGCAGAAGCTGGAGGCCGTCGGCCTGTCCACCACCGAGGCCTGCGGCGACACCCCGCGCGTCATCCTCGGTTCCCCGGTGGCCGGCATCGCCGAGGACGAGATCATCGACGGCACGCCCGCCATCGAGGAGATCCAGCGCCGCTTCATCGGCAACCCGGACTTCTCCAACCTCCCGCGCAAGTTCAAGAGCGCGGTCTCCGGCTCCCCGCTGCTCGACGTCGCGCACGAGATCAACGACGTCTCCTTCGTCGGCGTGGTCCACCCCGAGCACGGCCCCGGCTTCGACCTCTGGGTCGGCGGCGGCCTGTCCACCAACCCCAAGCTGGGCGTGCGGCTGGGCGCGTGGGTCCCGCTGGAGGAGGTCGCCGACGTCTACGGCGGCGTCATCGGCATCTTCCGCGACTACGGCTACCGGCGCCTGCGCAACCGCGCCCGGCTGAAGTTCCTGGTCGCCGACTGGGGCGTGGAGAAGTTCCGCCGGGTGCTGGAGGACGAGTACCTCGAGCGCCCGCTGCTCGACGGCCCCGCCCCGGCCGAGCCCGCCGCCCGCTGGCGCGACCACGTCGGCGTCCACCGGCAGCAGGACGGGAAGTTCTACATCGGCTTCGCGCCGCGCGTCGGCCGGGTCGACGGCAAGCTGCTCGGCCGGATCGCCGACCTCGCCGCCGCCCACGGCAGCGACCGGGTGCGCACCACCGCCGAGCAGAAGATGATCGTCCTCGACATCGCCGAGGAGCACGTCGACTCCGTGGTGGCCGGCCTGGAGGCGCTCGACCTGCGGGTCACCCCCTCGCCGTTCCGCCGCGGCACCATGGCCTGCACCGGCATCGAGTACTGCAAGCTCGCCATCGTCGAGACCAAGGAGCGCGGCCGCACCCTCATCGACGAGCTGGAGCAGCGCCTGCCGGACTTCGCCGAGCCGCTGACCATCAACATCAACGGCTGCCCGAACGCCTGCGCCCGCATCCAGGTCGCCGACATCGGACTCAAGGGCCAGCTCGTCACCGACGAGCACGGCGAGCAGGTCGAGGGCTACCAGGTGCACCTCGGCGGCGCGCTCGGCCTGGAGGCCGGCTTCGGCCGCAAGGTCCGCGGCCTCAAGGTCACCAGCGCGGGCCTGCCCGACTACGTCGAGCGCGTGCTGACCCGCTACCGGGCCGACCGCACCGAGGGCGAGCGCTTCGCCCAGTGGGCGGCCCGGGCGACCGAGGACCAGCTGTCGTGAGCGAGCGAGCGGCCCCTTTCTTCTGCCCCTACTGCGGGGACGAGGACCTGCGCCCCTCCGAGGCCGGGCACGGCGCCTGGGAGTGCCACGGATGCCGCCGCGCCTTCCAGTTGAAGTTCCTCGGCCTGCTGTCACCGACCAACCACGGGGGTACGTCACATGAGCAGCACGGCGACTGACTACGCGTCGTTGGCGGAGAGGGCCGGGCGCGAGTTGGAGGAGGCCTCCGCGCAGGAGGTCCTCGCCTGGGCGGCCGAGACCTTCGGCGGGCGGTTCTGTGTGACCTCCTCGATGGAGGACGCGGTGGTGGCCCATCTGGCGTCCTCGGTGTTCCCGGGGGTGGATGTGGTGTTCCTGGACACCGGGTACCACTTCCCGGAGACCATCGGGACGCGGGACGCGGTGGCCGCGACCATGCCGGTCAACGTCATCACGCTCACCCCGTTGAAGACCGTCGCCGAGCAGGACGCCGAGCACGGGCCGCGGTTGCACGACCGCGACCCGGACCTGTGCTGCTCGCTGCGCAAGGTCGAGCCGCTCGACCGGGGCCTGGCAGGCTACGACGCCTGGGCGACCGGGCTGCGCCGCGACGAGTCCCCGACCCGGGCGAACACCCCGGTGGTGTCCTGGGACCCCAAGCGCCGCAAGGTCAAGATCGCGCCGATCGCCCGCTGGACCCAGCAGGACGTGGACGCCTACGTCGCCGCCCACGGCGTGCTGCTCAACCCGCTGCTGTGGGAGGGCTACACCTCGGTCGGCTGTTCCCCGCTGTCCTGCACCCGCAAGCCCGCCGAGGGCGAGGACGCCCGGGCCGGCCGCTGGTCCGGCTCCGGCAAGACCGAGTGCGGCATCCACCTCTGATTATCCGTCAATTCTCGTGTAAGGAAAGAACCGTGACAGCTGACACCTTGGCCGCCGGCGGAGCCGTAGAGGCGGCCCGCGCGGCCGTTCCCTGCGAGCGCGGCGCCACCGTGTGGCTGACCGGGCTGCCGAGCGCGGGCAAGACCACGCTGGCCCTCGCCCTGGCCGAGCGGCTGCGTGCCGAGGGCCACAAGGTCGAGGTCCTGGACGGCGACGAGATCCGCGAGTTCCTCTCCAAGGGCCTCGGCTTCTCCCGCGAGGACCGCCACACCAACGTCACCCGGATCGGCTTCGTCGCCGAGAAGCTCGCCGCCAACGGCGTCAAGGTCCTGGCCCCGGTGATCGCCCCGTTCGCCGACTCCCGCGCCGCGGTGCGCGAACGGCACGCGGCCGCCGGCACCGAGTTCCTGGAGATCCACGTCGCCACCCCGGTCGAACTGTGCGCCGAACGCGACGTCAAGGGCCTCTACGCCCGGCAGGCCGCCGGCGAGATCACCGGCCTGACCGGCGTGGACGACCCGTACGAGGCCCCGGAGCGGCCGGAGCTGCGTCTGCAGACCCGGGGCCGCGAGGTCGCCGAGTCCGCCGCCGAACTGCACGCCTTCCTGACCGAACGGGGCCTGGCATGACCACCGTGACCGACACCTCGGTCCGCACGGACGACAACCCCTTCGCGCTGTCCCACCTGGACGCGCTGGAGGCCGAGTCGGTGCACATCTTCCGCGAGGTCGCGGGGGAGTTCGAACGCCCGGTGATCCTCTTCTCCGGCGGCAAGGACTCCATCGTCATGCTGCACCTCGCGCTCAAGGCCTTCGCCCCCGCGCCGGTGCCGTTCTCGCTGCTGCACGTCGACACCGGGCACAACTTCCCCGAGGTCATCGACTACCGCGACCGCGTCGCCGCACGGCACAACCTGCGCCTGCACGTCGCCCACGTCCAGGACTTCATCGACCGCGGCGTGCTGCGCGAGCGCCCCGACGGCACCCGCAACCCGCTGCAGACCGTCCCGCTCCTCGACGCGATCGGGACGGGCCGCTTCGACGCCGTGTTCGGCGGCGGCCGCCGCGACGAGGAGAAGGCCCGCGCCAAGGAGCGCGTCTTCTCGCTGCGCGACGAGTTCGGCGCCTGGGACCCGCGCCGCCAGCGCCCCGAACTCTGGTCCCTCTACAACGGCCGCCACGCCGTCGGCGAGCACGTGCGCGTCTTCCCGCTGTCCAACTGGACCGAACTCGACGTGTGGCAGTACATCGAGCGCGAGGGCATCGAGCTCCCCGAGATCTACTACGCCCACGAACGCGACGTCTTCACCCGCTCCGGCATGTGGCTGACCGCCGGCGACTGGGGCGGCCCCCGGGAGGACGAGCCCGTGCAGCGGCGCCTGGTGCGCTACCGCACCGTCGGCGACATGTCCTGCACCGGCGCCGTCGACTCCGACGCCACCACCATCGAGGCCGTCATCACCGAGATCGCCGCCAGCCGCCTCACCGAGCGCGGCGCCACCCGCGCCGACGACAAGCTGTCCGAGGCCGCGATGGAAGACCGCAAGCGCGAAGGGTACTTCTAGACATGAGCACTGCGACCCCGGAAGCCACCGGCGTCCAGCACACCGCCGCCGCCACTTCGCTGCTGCGTTTCGCCACCGCCGGCTCCGTCGACGACGGCAAGTCCACCCTCGTCGGGCGCCTGCTGCACGACTCCAAGTCCGTCCTCGCCGACCAGCTGGAGGCCGTCGAGCACGCCTCCCGCAGCCGCGGCAAGGACACGCCCGACCTCGCGCTGCTCACCGACGGCCTGCGCGCCGAGCGCGAGCAGGGCATCACCATCGACGTCGCCTACCGCTACTTCGCCACCCCCCGGCGGCGGTTCATCCTCGCCGACACCCCCGGCCACGTGCAGTACACCCGCAACATGGTCACCGGCGCCTCCACCGCCGAACTCGCCGTCGTCCTCGTCGACGCCCGCAACGGCGTCGTCGAGCAGACCCGCCGGCACGCGGCCGTCGCCGCGCTGCTGCGCGTGCCGCACGTCGTCCTGGCCGTCAACAAGATGGACCTCGTCGACCACGCCGAACCCGTCTTCGCACGGATCGCCGCCGAGTTCACCGCCTACGCCGCCTCCCTCGGCGTCACCGACGTCCTCGCCGTCCCCATCTCCGCCCTCGCCGGCGACAACGTCGTCGAACCGTCCTCGCACATGGACTGGTACGGCGGCCCCACCCTCCTCGAACACCTGGAGACGGTGCCGGTCGGCAGCGACCCGAGCGCCGAGCCGGCCCGCTTCCCCGTCCAGTACGTCATCCGCCCCCAGACCGAGGAACACCCCGACTACCGCGGCTACGCCGGCCAGCTGGCCTCCGGCGTCCTGCGCGTCGGCGACGAGGTCACCGTCCAGCCCTCCGGCCACACCACCACCATCACCGGCATCGACGCCCTCGGCCGCCCGACGGACATCGCCTGGGCGCCGCAGTCCGTGACCGTCCGCCTCGCCGACGACCTCGACATCTCCCGCGGCGACCTCATCGCCGCGGGAGCCGCCCCCACGCCCACCAAGGACATCGAGGCCACCGTCAGCCACCTGAACGAGCGGCCGCTGCGCGCCGGCGACAAGGTGCTGCTCAAGCACACCACCCGCACGGTGCGGGCGCTCGTCAAGGCGATCACCTACCGCATCGACATCGACACCCTCGAACAGCGCTCCGGCGCCGACGGGTTGAACGTCAACGACATCGGCCACGTGGTCCTGCGCACCGCCGAGCCGCTGGCACTCGACGACTACACCACCAACCGCCGCACCGGATCCTTCCTCCTCATCGACCCGGCCGACGGCGCCACCCTCACCGCCGGCATGGCGGGCGAAGCCTTCGACACCGTACGCGCCACGGACACCACAGAGGAGGACTGGGTCTGATGCCCAGCGAGGCGTTCTCGGGCATGGACAAGGAAGGCGGCCGCATCGGCAGCGGCGTCCTCGGCAGCGGCCAGGGCGGCCTGACGCGATGTGCGGGCCGACAGGGCTGAGAACGCCCTGTCACCGGGCTGTCCTTCCCCCACAGCCGCCCGGCTTGCCCCGGCACCCCGCTGCCGCAGCGCCACCTTCCGATCGTCCGTCCCGGACCGCTTCCTGACGGTCCGTCCGCGAACAGGACTCCACCATGGCACCGAACCCGACGCCTTCGCATACCCGCCTTCGCCCCAACGCCGGCCGGATCAGACGCACCGCCGCGACCGCCGTTGCCGGCCTGACCGCCGCCGCCCTGCTCTCCGCCTGCAGCTACGGCTCCAAGGCCGACGACAAGGCCAACACCGCCGCCACCGCGGCCGGTTCGGCCACCGGCGCGAAGCTGTCCGCGGACACCGTGAAGATCGGCTACTTCTCCAACCTCACCCACGGCACCCCGCTGGTCGGCCTCCAGGAGGGGCTGTTCCAGAAGGAGCTCGGCGCCACCCAGATCAAGACCCAGGTCTTCAACGCGGGCCCGGCCGAGATCGAGGCACTGAACGCCGGCTCCATCGACATCGGCTGGATCGGCCCCTCCCCCGCGATCAACGGCTACACCAAGTCGGACGGCCAGTCCCTGAAGATCATCGGCGGTTCCGCCTCCGGCGGCGTCAAGCTGGTCGTCAACCCCGACAAGGTCTCCTCGCTGGACGACCTCAAGGGCAAGAAGATCGCCACCCCGCAGCTGGGCAACACCCAGGACGTGGCACTGCTCAACTACCTGGCGGGCAAGGGCTTCAAGGTCGACGCGGCCTCCGGCGCGGGCGACGTCTCGGTGGTGCGCACCGACAACAAGGTCACCCCCGACGCCTACAAGCAGGGCTCCATAGACGGCGCCTGGGTGCCCGAGCCCACGGCCTCCAAGCTCGTCACCCTCGGCGCGAAGGTCCTGCTCAACGAGAAGGACGTCTGGCCGGACAAGAAGTTCGTGATCACCAACATCATCGTCTCGCAGAAGTTCCTCAAGGAGCACCCGGACGTGGTGGAAGCCGTCCTGCGCGGCTCGGTGAACACCAACGCCTTCATCAAGGCCAACCCGGACAAGGCCAAGGCCGACGCCAACGAGGCCATCAAGAAGGAGGCCGGCAACGCGCTGGAGCCGGCGATCCTCGACCCGGCCTGGGCCGACATCGACTTCCTGGACGACCCGCTGGCGAGCACCCTGCAGTCCGAGGCCGACCACGCCGTCACCGCCGGGCTCCTCAAGAAGCCCAACCTGAACGGCATCTACGACCTCACCCTGCTGAACAAGGTCCTCGCGGCCAAGGGCCAGCCCGCCGTGGCGGACGCCGGACTCGGCTCCAAGTAACTCCGAGGTCCGGCCCCGCCCTCCCGGTCGATCCCCGATCGATGCCCACCGCCGCGGGCGGGGCCCGGACCCCGGCTCCGACTCTCCCGCCAGCCCGACCACTGACGCAGGAGGTGCCCGGATGACCCCGGCACTGACCACCTCGGCCGACCCCACCGACGCGGCCGCCCTCGCCGCGGCCGACGGCACGCCCGCCGTCCGCATCTCGCACGTGCACAAGTCCTTCGGCCGCGGGAGCGCGAGCACCCACGTCCTGGACGACATCACCCTCGACGTCGCGCCCGGCGAGTTCGTCACGCTGCTCGGCGCCTCGGGCTGCGGCAAGTCCACCCTGCTCAACCTCGTCGCCGGTCTCGACGCACCCACCGCCGGCGACATCCAGGTGCCCGGCGGCCGCCCCGCCCTCATGTTCCAGGAGCACGCCCTCTTCCCCTGGCTCACCGCCGGCAGGAACATCGAACTCGCCCTCAAGCTCGCCGGCGTCCCCCGCCCCGAACGCCGCACCGAGGCCGAACGCCTCCTCGAACTCGTCCGCCTCGACGGCGCTCACGGCAAGCGGGTCCACGAACTCTCCGGCGGCATGCGCCAGCGCGTCGCCATGGCCCGCGCCCTCGCCCAGGGCAGCCAGGTGCTGCTGATGGACGAACCCTTCGCCGCCCTCGACGCCATCACCCGCGACGTCCTCCACGACGAGATCACCCGCATCTGGGCCGAACGGCAACTCACCGTCCTCTTCGTCACCCACAACGTCCGCGAAGCCGTCCGCCTCGCCCAGCGCGTCGTCCTGCTCTCCTCCCGCCCCGGCCGCGTCGCCCGCCAATGGCGGATCGACCTGCCCCAGCCGCGCCGCATCGAATCCGCCGGCGTCGCCGACCTGTCCATCGAGATCACCGAAGAACTGCGTGGGGAGATCCGTCGCCATGGCCAGCACTGACACCACCCCTGTCCTGGAGAAGAACGACAGGGTCCCGCAGGGCGCGAGCGACACCGCCGGCGTCGGCGCGGGCCTGGACGCCCTGGACACCGTCACCGCGCAGCGCGGCTCGCTCGGTGAGGTGTTGCGGAGCAAGGCGTTGCCGCCGCTGGTCGGTGTGCTCGTCGTCCTCGCGCTGTGGCAGGGGGCGTACAGCCTGGAACTGACCTCCGCCTACAAGCTGCCCAGCCCCGCCGACGTGTGGCGCTCCGCCCAGGACCTCTGGTACCAGGGCACGCTGTTCTCGATCATCTGGACCAGCGTGTGGCGCGGCCTGTCCGGGTTCCTCCTCGCCGTGGTCATCGGCACCCCGATCGGCCTGGTCGTCGCCCGCATCAGACCGGTGCGCACCGCCATCGGCCCGGTCCTGCAGGGCCTGCAGTCCCTGCCCTCCGTCGCCTGGGTGCCCGCCGCCGTCATCTGGCTCGGCATCAACGACTCCATGATGTACGCCGTCATCCTGCTCGGCGCCGTCCCCTCCATCGCCAACGGCCTGGTGGCCGGCATCGACCAGGTGCCCCCGCTGTTCCTGCGCGCCGGACGCACCCTCGGCGCCACCGGCCTCAACGGCGCCCGCCACGTCCTGGTCCCCGCCGCCCTGCCCGGCTACCTCGCCGGCCTCAAACAGGGCTGGGCCTTCTCCTGGCGCTCCCTGATGGCCGCCGAACTCGTCGCCTCCTCCCCCGATCTCGGCCGCGGCCTCGGCCGGTTCCTGGAGGACCAGCGCGAATTCTCCGACATGTCCGGCGTCCTCCTCGGCATCATCCTCATCCTCTTCGTCGGCATCGCCATCGAACTCCTCGTCTTCACCCCCGTCGAACGCCGCGTCCTGCGCAACCGCGGCCTCCTCACCACGAGCAAGTGAGGCACCGCTGATGCCCGCCCTCCTCCTGATCGCCCACGGCAGCCGCGACCCGCGCCACGCCGCGACGGTGGCCGCGCTCGTGGAGGAGGTGCGGGCGCAGCGGGCCGGCATCGAGGTCGCCACCGCCTATCTGGACCACTGCGCGCCGCGGATCCCGCAGGTGGTCGGGCGGCTGGCGGACGCGGTAGCGGTGCCGCTGCTGCTCAACCGGGCGTTCCACGCCAAGCACGACATCCCGGCCGCGCTGCGCGCCGCCGGCTCCCGGCTGCCGGTCGCGGACGTGCTCGGCCCCTCGCCCCTGCTGCTCGCCGCCCTGGACCGCCGCCTCGCCGAGGCCGCTCCGGCGCTCGGCTCGCCCGCCGTCCGGGCCCGTACCGGCGTCGTGCTGGCGGCGGCCGGCTCCTCGGACCCGGCCGCCGACGCCGCGACCCGCGCGGTCGCCGCCGAGTGGCGCCGTACCCGGGGCTGGGCCGCCGTCGAGGTCGCGTACGCCTCCGCCGCGGGCCCGCGTGTCCCCGACGCCCTCGCCGCCCTGCGCGCCGCGGGCTCCGAGCACACCGCCGTCGCGCCCTACCTGCTGGCTCCGGGCCTGCTCCCCGACCGCATCGCGGCCGCCGCCGAGGAGGCCGGGGCGGATGTGCTGGCTCCGGTCCTCGGCCCGTCCCCCGAGGTGGCGGCCCTCCTCCTGCAGCGCCACGACGAGGCCCTGCGGGCCGCCGAAGCGGCCCCGGCCCTCACCGCCTGAGCCTCACGAAGCCTTGCGGTGCTGGTACTCGGCGACCGCGGCGGTGATCACGCTGAGCGGCACCGGCTCGTCGACGTCGGCGATGGCGGCCTCGATCCACTCCCGCATGATCGCCGTCGGCTTCAGCCCCCGCTCCCGCGCACGGCGCCGAACCTCGTCCATCACCGGTTTGGGCAGCCGCAGCGAGGTGGTGATCATCACCGACTCGGCCGCCACCGGCTCTCCCGGCTCGGCGCTCATGATCTCGTCCTCGCTCAGCTCGTGCGTCTCGTAGTACTCGGCGATCGCTTCGAGGTCCGCACCGTTGTCAGTCATCCGTCACCTTCAACTCGTCCGTTTGAGGAACAAGCGCCTCTCGGCGGCTGTCATGTCGCGGGCCGTGGCGCAGTACCACGCCGACGGCACCGCCGCGCTCCGCGCCAACAGCACCAACAGGTACCGCCCGGGCCGCGTCACGCCGTGGCACAGGGTCGTCCCCTGACGGCCGCCCGAGAACCAGTGAGGGCGGCAGAACACGACGTCCTCGACCTCCTCCGGATCCACTCCGTGCCTGGCGATGTGCTCCTCGGAGCGCTCGGTCCAGTAGATCTCACTATGCACGAGCAGCAGCGTGTTGCAAACGCATTGCACGGCTCAAGCCGCCGTCACTCGGGCGAGTGACGGCGGCCGGGAGCAGCGACGGCGCGCGCCGCACGGGCCGCACGCCGTCGCGGCCGCCGGCACCCGGGTGACACCCGGCGCAGGGTGAAGGTGTCCGTCGGGTGCCCGGCGTTGGCCTCGGCGAGGCCGCCGGCGAGCCGGTAGAGGCTGCCTGCCGGGCCGCCGACCAGCGCGGTGGGGGTGGGGTCGGCCGAGGGGCGGACGGCGGCGAGGCGGGCGGTGCGTCAGTGGTCCTCGGAGCGCAACTCGACCTCGGCGTCCCGTCCCGCGCCGAAGAAGGCGTTGGTGACGCCCGCGATCGAGCCGTCCGGGCGGCCGAGCAGGCCGTCCAGGTGGAGCAGCGCCTGCCCGCCGGCCACCTCGACGCGCCGCAGCGCGGCCGGGTTCCCCGACGGGACCTGCCACAGGGTGCCGTCGTCCCACTTGCCGAGGATCAGCCGGCCGTCCCGGTGGACGATGCCGTTGAGGCCGTACGCGCCGGGGGCGGGGGCCAGTCGCGGGTCGCGCAGCAGGACGGCGGCGCTGCCGTCCGGGGCGACCCGGTAGACGACGGGGGCGAAGGAGTCGGTGACGTACGCGGTGCCGTCGGGGCCGATCGCGATGTCGTTGGCCAGGTGGCCGGCGCCGTCGGCGGCGACCGCCGCGAGGTCGGTGCAGAAGAGGCGCCGGCCGGTGTCCAGGTCGTAGGCGCCGATCCCGGCGACCTTGCCCAGGGTGGCGGTGGTGCTGCGCTCGCCGATGCCGTTGTCGAGGTTGGCGACCAGGACGCGGCGGTGGACCGGGTCGATCCGCAGGCCGGCGGTCTCGATCAGGGTGCCGGGGTCGTCCACCAGGGTGCGCACACCGGCGTCGGTGCCGACGGCGGAGACGGTGCCGTGCCGCAGCGAGCCGAGCAGGAAGCGGTGGTGGGCGGCGTCCCAGTCGCCCGACTCGGGGACGAGGCCGGGCGCGCGGCCCCGGCAACGACGGTGGCCCCGGCCCCGGTGTAGCGCGGACAGCGGTCCGCCGCCCCCCCCCGGCGCGGGGGCGGCGGACCGGGAGCGGCGGACCGGGGACGGCCGTCAGACCGGGAGGTTCCACTTCTGGTTGGCGGCGCCGTTGCAGTCCCAGATGCCGAGCTGGTTGCCGTTCTCGGTGGCGAAACCGAGGTCGTCCAGGCAGCGGCCGGACTGCGGGTTGAGCAGCGAGCCGTCGGCCCGGGCCTGCCACTGCTGGGCGCCGGTGCCGTTGCAGTCCCAGATCTGCACCTTGGTGCCGTTGCCGGTGTTGCCGCCCGACACGTCCAGGCACTTGCCGAGCGCGCGGATCGTGCCGTCGACGCCGATCCGCCACTTCTGCGCGACCGAGCCGTTGCAGTCGTAGATCTGGACGGCGGTGCCGTTGCCGAGGTTGGCGCCCCGCACGTCGACGCACTTGTTGACGTAGCCGGTGATCTGGCCGGTCGGGCCGGCCGGCGGCGCGGCGCCGAGGACGACGCGCGGGAACATCACGGAGTCGCCGATCATGCAGGAGGCGGACACGGTGCCGTCGCCCATCCCCAGGCCGCCGATGGCCGGGCGGGAGAACTGCACGGTGTGGGTGGAGTTCCAGTAGAGGCAGTTGGCGGTCACGGTCCAGGTCTGCATCGGGTCGAGGCCGCTACAGCTGCCGACGGCGTTCCAGGCGGAGGTGTAGGCGGCGCAGGCGGGGGCGGCCTGGGCGGCGGTGGCCGGTGCCACCACGGCGGCGGCCCCGGCGAGCAGGGCGGTGGTCAGCAGGGCGGAGGTTCGGCGCATGGGAGGGTCGTCCTTCCGAATCGGGGAATCACGTCGACTCACCGCCCACGCCCCGTCGGTGACGGTGCGTCGGATGTGTGGGCCGCGTGAAAGACTCGGGGGTGCGCGGTCGGCCGTCAACCGGCAGGTCACCGGCAGCTGCCGGGTGCGGTGGGGCTGAGCAGGGACGTTGTCCCGGGCGGCAGTTTCGCCGGGTCCGCACGGCCGCGCCGTCGAGGGGCGCGGAAGCGGGGACGTCACGGGCGGGCCGGGCGGATCGCCGGGCGGGCCGGACAGCGCACGGCCCGGCTCCCCCCTGGGGAACCGGGCCGTCGTCGGAACGGAAGGACGTCAGTCCGTCTTGCGGCGCTGGCGGCCGGTGCCGTAGTTGGAGCCGGACTTGGAGCCGCTGCCGGGCTTGGCGCGGCCCGAGGAGCGGCCGATGAAGCCGGCCGCCTGCGGGCGGTCGCCCTGGGCGGCGGCGCCCATGCGCTGCTTGGGGCGGGGGCGGCGCGGGTTGCCGTTCATGTCGACGTCGGCGGGCAGCGCGGAGCGCTTGCCGGAGCGGCGGCGCGGGGCACCGGACTTGGCCCCGGCGGGCTTGTCGGCGCCGTCCTTGGCGCCGGACCCGGCCTGGGCCGCCACGACCGGTACGGCCAGCGTCACCGCGACGCCGCTGGGCGTGCGGGCGCCGGTGATCCGGGCCAGGTCGGCGTCGCCCGGGCGGATCTTGGTGACGGTCGGGCGGATGCCGGCGACCGTCATCAGCCGGTTGACCTCGCGGCGCTGCTCGGGCAGCACCAGGGTGACGACCGTCCCGGACTCGCCGGCCCGGGCGGTGCGGCCGCCGCGGTGCAGGTAGTCCTTGTGGTCGACCGGCGGGTCCACGTTGACGACCAGGTCCAGGCCGTCGATGTGGATGCCGCGGGCGGCGACGTTGGTGGCGATCAGCGCGGTGACGTGGCCGTCCCGGAACTGGTCCAGGACCCGGTTGCGCTGCGGCTGGGACTTGCCGCCGTGCAGGGCGGCGGCCTTCACGCCGTTGGCGAGCAGCTGCTTGGCCAGCCGGTCGGCGCCGTGCTTGGTGTGCACGAACATGATCACGCGGCCGTCGCGGGAGGCGATGTGCGCGGTGGCGGAGACCTTGTCGGTCTGCTCCAGCTGGAGGACGTGGTGGTCCATGGTGCTGACCGCGCCGGCCGAGGGGTCGACCGAGTGGGTCACCGGGTCGGCGAGGAAGCGCTTGACCAGCCGGTCGACGTTGCGGTCCAGGGTGGCGGAGAACAGCATCCGCTGCCCGCCCTCGGCGACCTGCTCCAGCAGCTTGCTGACCTGCGGCAGGAAGCCCATGTCGGCCATCTGGTCGGCCTCGTCGAGGACCGTGATCGCGACGTCGGAGAGGTTGACGTCACCGCGCCCGATCAGGTCGTCCAGCCGGCCCGGGGTGGCCACCAGCACCTCGGTGCCGCGGCGCACCGCGTTGGCCTGCCGGTTGATCGACATGCCGCCGACGACGGTGGTGATCCGCAGGTTGACGGCGGTGGCGTACGGGGTGAGCGCCTCGGTGACCTGCTGCGCCAGCTCGCGGGTGGGCACCAGCACGAGCGCCAGCGGGTGCCGGGCGTCGGCACGGCGCCCGGCGGTGCGGGCGAGCAGCGGCAGGCCGAAGGCCAGGGTCTTGCCGGAGCCGGTGCGGCCGCGGCCGAGCACGTCGCGCCCGGCGATCGAGTCGGGCAGCGTGGCGGCCTGGATCGGGAAGGGCTCGGTGACGCCCTCGCGGGTGAGCGCGGAGAGGATCGCCCTGGGCAGTTCCAGCTCGGCGAAGGAGGCCGCCGGGGGCCGGGGCGGGGTGCCCTGGACCACGGTGAACTCGGTGGCCTCGGGCACGGCGGCGGGGCGGCCCTGCTTGGGGGCGCCGCCGCGGTTGCGCGGCTTGCGCGGGCGGTCGCCGCCGGCGGTGCGGCGGGCCTGGTCGGTGGTGCGGGGGCCGCGGTCGCGCGGCGGGCGGGCAGGGGTGGTCACGGAAGCTCCGTAGGTCGGTCGGCAGCCCGGGCTGCGGGCTGGTCGGCCGTCGGAGGATTTGCGTGTGCCGCCCCGGCCGTACGGCGGCATGAGCGGGGGCCCGCACCGTGCGGTGCGGGCCCCCGCTTCGCGATGATCGCGAGTCAGCGTGGAGCTGACGTCAGCCGATGATCTGGATGTTCTCGGCCTGCGGGCCCTTCTGGCCCTGGGTGACGTCGAACTCGACCTTCTGGCCCTCGAACAGCTCACGGAAGCCCTGAGCCTGGATGTTCGAGTAGTGGGCGAACACGTCGGCGCCGCCACCATCCTGCTCGATGAAGCCGAAGCCCTTTTCGCTGTTGAACCACTTCACGGTGCCGGTAGCCATAACCGTCTCCTCTAACTGGGGCATCAGGGACCCACACCTCGTGGATCCCCAAGTAGCCGCGATCCCCATCCGGAGACTGAAACACCGGACAAAACAAATGCGCCTGTCGGTTGGAACCAGCAGGCGCACACCACGTTCATGGGAACCAAAACTGCAACTGCATCGACTGTAGCACGGTGGAACCGGGCGTGACCGGGGATTTTCCGCCTCGGAGATCACGTTTGGCGGCTCCGGCAAAGGGGCAGCGGCGCCCCGCCGAAGCGGGACGCCGCCTGTCCTCTCGGACCCGGTCGGACCAGGGCCGACCGGTCGGGTCAGCGCCGGCCGGCCGGCTCCGGCACGCCGTGCGCGCCGGGCAGCGGGGCCGGGCCCTCGCCGTGGCCGGGGTCGGCGCCGTGGCCGGGCCACCAGGCCTTGTTGCCGATCAGCGCGGTGAGCGCCGGGGTGAAGAACATCGCCATCACGAAGGCGGCCAGGATGATGCCGAAGGCCATCGCGAAGCCGAACTCCAGCATGAAGATGTTGCCCGCGAGCATGAAGGTCGCGAAGGACGCCGCCAGGATGAAGCCGGCCGCCGCGACGGTCGGGCCGCCGTGGCGCAGCGCCTCGCGCGCGGCCTCGCGCGGGTTGCGGCCCTCGCGGGCCTCCTCGCGGAGGCGGGCGATGATCAGGATGTTGTAGTCGGTGCCGATCGCCACCACGAAGAGGTAGATGAGGATCGGCAGCATGAACATCAGGCCGGTCTCGCCGCCGAGGTTCTGGAAGAGCAGCGTGGTGGCGCCGAGGGTGGCGGTGAAGCCCAGGCCGACCGAGGCCATCAGGTACCAGGGGGCGACGACGCTGCGCAGCTGCAGGCCGAGGATGAGCAGGATCAGCAGACCCGCGATCGGGAAGACCAACTTGTAGTCGTGGGTCATCGCGACGTTGATGTCCTTGTAGATGGCGGTCAGGCCGCCGACCTTCGCCTCGGTCCCGGCCGGTACCTGGCCGTGCGCGGCGTCCCGGAGCCGGGTGAGGGTCGCGATCGCCTCGTTGCTGTCCGGCTTGTCCTTCAGCATGACGGTGAAGTCGGCCGTCACGCCGTCCGCGCTGAGCTGGGGCTTCGGCGCGGCCTGGGCCACTCCGGAGACCTCGCCGAGCTTGGCGGCGTAGGAGTCGAACGCGCCCGGGTCGAGCTTGGCGCCGGTGGTGCTGGTGAGGAAGACGTGGGTCGGGTCGGCCGCACCGGCGGAGAAACCGTTGATCATCTTGTCCTGGACGACCATCGACTCCTTCTCCTTGGGCATGGAACTGCCCGCGAGGTCGAAGGTGCCGTTGTAGCCCAGGGCGCCGACGGACAGCGCCAGCAGCACGCCGCCGGAGGCGAGCGCGACCACCGCCGGGCGCTTCTGCACCATCCGGCCGAGCGCGGCGAAGCGCGCGTCGTTCGGCTCCCGCATCCACTTCTTGCCCGGCCAGAACACGGCACGGGCCGGGATGACCGCGAGCAGGGCCGGGGCCAGGGTGAGCGAGGCGAGGGCGGTGACCACCACGGCGATGGCCAGTGCGGGGCCGAGGGCCTTGAACATGCCCAGGCTGGAGAGGATCAGCACGGCGAAGGCGACGGTGACGGCGCCGGCGGCCGAGGCGATCGCCTCGCCGACCCGTCCGACGGCGTTGGCCACGGCCTCCTTGCGGTCGTCACCGGCCCGCAGCCGCTCGCGGTAGCGGAACGCCAGGAAGAGGAAGTAGTCGGTGCCGACGCCGAGCACGACGACGATCAGGATCGCCGAGAGTATCGGGGTGCTTTCGAGGCCGAAGGCCTTGGTGGCGTAGTTGATCAGGCCGTTGGAGGTCGGCATGGCGACCACGAGCGAGACCAGGAGCGGCAGCAGGCCGGCCAGGATGCTGCGGAAGATGATCCCGACGATGATCGCGACCAGGACGATCGTCGCCAGTCCGATGAGGGCGTCGGCCGAGCCGGAGGCGTCCTGCTGGTCCAGCGACTGGGCGGCGGCGCCACCGAGCTGGAACTTGACGTCGGTACCCGCGCTGAGTGCCTTGCCCTCCTCGCGGAGGTGCTTGGCGACGTCGCCGAACGCCTTGGGGTCCTGCTGCTTGGTCTTGTCGATGGCGATCGGCGCGAGCGCGTACTTGCCGTCCTTGGACGTGGTCTGCTCGCCGACCGGGATGATCTTCTCGACCGCCTCGATCTTCTTGTCCGTGAGGCCCTGGACGATCTTGGCCATCGCGGCCTTGTCGCCCTCGTTCAGCGCCCCGCCGTCGTTGCGCTCGAAGAGTGCCAGCGCGGACGGCGTGAAGCTGGCCGGGAACGCCTGCTCCTGGAGCGCGGCGGCCTGGATCGACTCGTAGTGCTTGGGGAGGAACGACGCCTCGTCCGTCTGCGCGGTGATCTTCGGCGCCGTCGCGACGATGGCGACCATCGCAACGACCCATGCGGCGATCACCCACCACGCACGGCGAACGACGAATTGTCCTAGTCGGTGGAACATGCTCGTGATGCCTCCTGGGCATGGTTCACCGCAGCCCTTGGGGGACGGGACGCTGGGCGACGGCAGGACCGGCTCGGGGAATGCCCGGCGGGCACTCCCTTGCCGGTCGGCAGGTAAGTGGATCTGGGGCATCATCCTACGAGCACTTGCTTGCCGCCCGGCAAGGAGCCCCCGTGTGCTTCAACCCCCGTAGGCCGCCCCGAAGCGGCCCCGCCCA
This sequence comes from Kitasatospora sp. NPDC054795, assembly GCF_053611565.1. NCBI lineage: Bacteria > Bacillati > Actinomycetota > Actinomycetes > Kitasatosporales > Streptomycetaceae > Kitasatospora > Kitasatospora sp. NPDC054795. The sequence continues at coordinate 31,344 of NZ_JBSHAP010000016.1, read as the reverse complement.
GTTTCCCCCGCCCACAGCGCTCTTGACCTCGTGCTCCGGGTGGATCCATCTCCCCCTCAGGGTGGAGGCGCATCCCCTACCCCCCGGGAGGAGGTCTAGGGGTCCGGGGGTAGGGAAAACCCCACCCAGGCCCCGAGGACAACACCAGGAGAGGGCCACCCGCCAGCCGGATTACCCGTCAACCCCCGCTTCCCTACTGTCGATCGGGACGCCGGACAGCAGCCGGCGCACCGCGACCGGCGGCTCCCCGACCCAGGGCCGCCGCCGCTCCCGTCCGGCGACCACCGCCGCTCTCCCAGGGGGGAAGACCCACCGTGAAGCCCGTGAAGTCCAGACTCGGCCCGGCGGCCGCCATGGGCGCCTGGAGCGCCCGGCACCGCAAGACCGCCGTGTTCGGCTGGCTGCTCTTCGTCGTCCTGGCCGCCGCGCTCGGCAGCGCGCACGGCAGCACCAAGGTGACCGAGGCCGAGTCGATCCCCGGACAGGTCTCCCGGGCCGCGCGGATCCTCGACGAGGCCGGGCTGCAGAGCCCGGCGGGTGAGACCGTCCTGGTCCAGAGCACCGCCCGCAACGCCGACGACCCGGAGTTCCGCGCCGCCGTCGGCCAGGTGATCGCCGCGGTGAACGGCACCGGAGAGGCCGCCGAGGTCCGCTCGCCGTACGACACCCGGGCGGTCTCCGCGGACGGCCACTCCGCGCTCGTGACGCTGACGCTCAAGGGCGACCGCGAACAGGCGCCGGACCACGTCCAGCCGGTGCTGGACGCGGTGGCCGGCGTGCAGCGGCAGCACCCCGACCTCACCGTGGTCCAGCTCGGCGACGCCAGCTCCGGCAAGTGGATGCGGGACCAGCTCACGAACGACTTCGCCCGCGCCGAGTGGACGGCCGTGCCGCTCGCCCTCGGCATCCTGCTGATCGCCTTCGGCGCGCTGGTCGCCGCCGTGCTGCCGGTGGTGCTCGCGCTCACCGCCTTCGTCGCCGCCGCCGGGCTGGTCGCCCTCAGCAGCGGGTTCCTGCACACCAGCGGCGACGCCTCCTCGGTGATGCTGCTGGTCGGCCTCGCCGTCGGCGTCGACTACTGCCTCTTCTACCTGCGCCGCGAGCGCGAGGAGCGGGCCGCCGGGCACGACGCCGCCACCGCGCTGGCCGTGGCCGCCGCCACCAGCGGCCGGGCCGTACTGGTCTCCGGCGTCACCGTGGTGGTCGCCATGGCCGGCATGTTCCTCACCGGGATCGCCACCTTCAAGGCGATGGCCTTCGCCACGATCGTGGTCGTGATCACCGCCGTGCTCGGGTCGCTCACCGTGCTGCCCGCACTGCTGTCGATGCTCGGCGACCGGGTCGAGAAGGGCCGGGTTCCGTTCCTCGCCAGGCCGCGCCGCCCGGCCGCCGGGGACCGGAGCGGCGGACGGTTCTGGAACGCGGTGCTGACCCCGGTGCTGCGCCACCCGCTGGCCGCCACCGTCCTCGCCGGCGCCTTCCTGCTGGCCGTGGCCGCGCCGCTGCTCACCATGCACACCGCCAAACTGACCTTCCAGCAGCAGCTGCCCGCGGGCAACGCCCTGGTCGCCGCCTCGCAGAAGATCGAGGCCGCCTTCCCCGGCAGCCCCGCCCCCGCCACCGTGGTGATCAGGGCCGCCGACATCGACTCCCCCGCGATGACCGCCGCGATCGCCGAGCTCAGGGCCAGGGCGCTGGCCGGCGGACGGATGCACGGGCCGGTGGAGGTCACCGTGCACCCCGACAAGAACGTGGCCACCGTCGACATCCCGCTCAACGGCACCGGCAACGACGCCACCAGCAACGAAGCCCTGCGGAGCCTGCGCGAGGACCTGGTGCCCGCCACCGTGCTCGCGGTGCCCGGCACCGAGGCCCCGGTCACCGGCCAGACCGCCGGCTCGTACGACTTCAACCGGAAGATGACCGGCTCGATGCCGCTGGTCCTCGGCTTCGTGGTGCTCTTCGCCTTCCTGCTGATGCTCACCTCGTTCCGCTCCCCGGTCGTCGCCGTCACCGCCGTGGTGCTCAACCTGCTCTCGGTGGGCGCCGCGTACGGGGTGCTGACGCTGGTGTTCCAGCACGGCATGGGCGCCTCGCTGCTGGGCACCGCGGGGGTCGGCGCGGTGGAGTCCTGGGTGCCGCTGTTCCTCTTCGTGATCCTCTTCGGACTCTCGATGGACTACCACGTCTTCGTGGTCTCCCGGATCAAGGAGGGCCACGACCGCGGCCTGCCGACCCGGGACGCGATCGCCCACGGCATCCGCTCCACGGCCGGGGTGGTCACCAGCGCCGCGGTGATCATGGTGGCGGTGTTCTCGGTCTTCGGCTCGCTGTCCATGCAGGTGATGAAGCAGATGGGCGTGGGCCTGGCGGTCGCGGTGCTGATCGACGCCACGGTGATCCGCGCGGTGCTGCTGCCCTCGGTGATGACCCTGCTCGGCGAGCGCAACTGGTACCTGCCGCGCTGGCTGAACTGGCTGCCGGACCTCTCGCACGGCGAGTCCGTCCCGCCGACCGGCGCCGACCGGGCCCCGCACGGGCCGCCGGCCGCCCCGGCGCAGGGGGCGCGCCACCGGGCCGAGGTCTGAGCCTCCCCCGGCACCCCGGAGTCCGGCGTCCCCGACCCCTCCGAGACCCGTCCGGGACCCGTCCAGGACCCCTCCGACCCGCCCGACGCCGGGCTCCGCAGCGCGCGGGGCCCGGCGTCCTTGCGTCATGATGATCACCGTCCGGGGTTCCCCGGATGAACGTCGGCGGAACGGAAACCCAGTCATGATCCCCTTCGACGAGGGCCGCGCCCGGCTGCTGCTCGCCCGGGCCTGCGAGTCGGCCGGGCTGGCCGCCCCCGACGGGGCCACGCTGCTCGCGCTCGGCGAGAACGCCGTCTTCGACCTCGGCGACCCGGCCGTGGTCGCCAAGGTCGGCCGCGGCCCCGAGCTGTACGACCGGGCCCACCGCGAACTGGCCCTGGCCCACTGGCTGGCCGGCCAGGACGTCCCGGTGGTCCGCCCGTACGACGCGGTGGCGCCCGAGCCGCAGCTGGCCGACGGCCACCCGGTCACCTTCTGGCACCGGCTCGCGCCCGCCGTCCGGCCCGCCCGCCCGGTCGACCTCGCCCCGCTGCTGCACGCCCTGCACCAGCTGCCGCTGCCGCCCTTCACGCTCGGCCGGCGCGACCTGCTGGCCCCGGTCGAGCGCTGGCTGGCCTCCGCCGAGGGCCACGTGGACCCGGTGGACGTCGCCTTCCTGCGCCACCGCCGGGACGCCTTCGCGGCCGCCCTGCCCGACCTCGTCCCGCAGCTGCACCCCGGGGTGATCCACGGCGACGCGCTGCCGCGCAACCTCCACATCGGTCCGGACGGGCCGGTGCTGCTCGACCTGGAGTTCATGGCGAACGACCTGCGCGAGCACGACCTGGTGGTCCTCGCCCTCAGCCAGGACCGCTACGGCGTGCCCGTCGAGGAGTACCGCGCGTTCACCGGGGCGTACGGCTGGGACGTGCGCGAGTGGCCCGGCTTCACGGTGCTGCGCGGCGCCCGGGAGACCGCCAGCGCCTCCTGGGTGGCGCAGCAGGCGGCCAGCAACCCGGCCGCGCTGAAGGAGTTCCGGCGCCGGGTCGACTCGCTGCGGGACGGGGCCACCGAGGTGCGCTGGTACCCCTTCTGACGGCCCTCCCCGTTACCCGTGGAGCGGCGGGGCCGCCAGCGGGGCGAGTGTGAGAAGACTCTTACGGCGGGTCGGTCCGGTCCGCAACCGCGGAACGTACGATCGGCGTCCTGTCGGACAGTCGTCCTGACCCGAGAGATCGGCACCGCACTCGCACCTCAGGAGCCGCCGCCATGCACCGGACCGCCCGCCGCCCCTCCGCCCCGACCCGACCGTCCCGATCCAGGCGCCGGCTGCTCGCGGGCTGCGTCGCGGTGGCCGCCGCCCTGGGGCTGGCCGCCTGCGGGACCGCCAGCGGGGCGCTCCGGCCGCCGAGCGCGGCGGCGCCGTCCGGGACGCCGTCGCCGGCCGCCACCGAACCGGGCGGGACGCCGGCGACCACTGGTGCGCCGGCGCCCGGATCGGACGCCGTGCCACCGGGCGCGGGCTCCCCGGCCGCCCCCGCACCGGCCGCCCCCGCACCGGCGGTGCCGGCGAAGCCGAGGCCGACCGCGGCCACGGGCTCCCCCGTCTCCACCGTGCCGACCACGCCCGCCACGCCCCCCACGCCCACCGCTCAGGCCACCCAGGCCCCACCGGTCACCCCGACCGCCACGCCGTCCTCGCCCACCGCGCCGCCCCCGCACACCGGGGCGGGCACCGTGATCGGCTCCACCGCCTCCGGCGGCCGCACCGTGGCGCTCACCTTCGACGACGGCCCCGGCCCGGCCACCGGCCAGATCCTCGACCTGCTGGCCCAGTACCACGTCAAGGCCACCTTCTGCCAGATCGGCCAGAACGCCGCCGCCAACCCCGCCATGGTCAAGCGCGTCCTGGCCGCCGGGCACCGGCTCTGCGACCACAGCGTCCACCACCCGCAGCCGTTCGCCGAGCTCCCGCACGACAAGGCCGTGGCCGAGATCACCGACGCCCGGAACATGATCGTCCAGGCCGGCGGCCCCGGCACCGGGGTCGGCTGGTTCCGCGCCCCGGGCGGCGGCTTCAACGCCGACAACGAGCACATCACCGCGAGCCTCGGGATGTCCTCCCTCGGCTGGTCCGTCGACCCGCGCGACTGGGCACGTCCGGGCACGCCGGCCATCGTCTCGGCCGTGCAGAAGCAGCTCAGGCCCGGCGGCGTGATCCTGATGCACGACGGCGGCGGCGACCGCAGCCAGACCGTGGCCGCGCTCAAGCAGCTGCTGCCCTGGCTGGTCGCCCAGGGCTACACCTTCGACTTCCCGGCCGCGTAGGGCCGTCGGGGCCTCGGCTCCGCCCGGAGCGCTCCGGGCGTTTCCCCCGCTCTCCCCCGCATCCCCCGCTCTCCCCCGCGTCCCCGGCTCCCGTACCGCGGACGGCTCCCGTACCGCGGCCGTCCTGGCGCGTCAGGGCACGCGCAGCCGGTAGACCTGCCGGGAGCCGCCCTCCGGGCCCGGGGCGGCGGCCTCGGCCGGGGTGAAACCCAGCCGCTCGTAGAAGACCCGGGTGCCGCTCTCCACCGCGCCCGGGTGGTCCGGGCCGAAGGTCACCACCTCGACGGCGGCCGGGCCCCGGACATGACGGCGCAGCACGTCCTCGACCAGCTCCCGGCCGACACCGGTGCCCCGGGCGCGCCCGGCCACCACCAGCCAGTGCAGGTGGTGCGGCCCCGGGCCCGCGGCGCCGAACAGCAGGCCGCCGAGCAGCCCCTCTCCGTCCTCGGCGACGGTCGCCCGGCCGCCGTCGATGCCGGCGCGCACCGCACGGTGGAACCCCGGCTCGGCGACCATCGGGCCGAACCAGTGCTCGACCTCGGCGGCGAGGGCGAGGAAGCCGGGCAGGTCGGCGGGGCGCGCGGGCCGCACGGCCGTCACCGGGCGGGCCAGCGCGGGTCGACCACCGCCTGCGGGTCCTTGCCGCGGCGCAGCCAGTCCTGGAGGCCCTCGGCCCACTGCCGGTACCAGTCGATCTGCCGGCGGTGCAGCTCGGCGGGCTCCAGCGCCCCCACCTCGGCCGGGTAGCGCCCGGCCAGCGCGACGGCGACCCGGACGGCGGCGAGCGCGTCGCTGCCCGCCTCGTGGGCGTCCGTCAGCTCCACCCCGTACAGCTCGCAGACCCGCTGCAGGGTGCGCGAGCCCTTGCGGTACTTGTCCACGGCCCGGTCGATCACCAGCGCGTCCAGCACCGGCCCGACCGGCCTGCCCAGGCGCTCGGCGAGCGTCGCCAGCCCGTGCCGGCGCAGCTCGGCGTCGAGCAGCGACAGGTCGAACGGCGCGTTGAACGCCACCACCGGCCGCCCGGCGGCGATCCGCTCGCACAGCGCGCCGGCTATCTCCTCCACCGCCTCCTTCGCCGGCCTGCCCTTGCTCCGCGCCACCTCGTCCCCGATCCCGTGGATCGCCGCCGCCTCGGCGGGTATCGGCACCCCGGGGTCGAGCAGCCAGTGCGCGGCGCCCACCCGGGCGGCCCCGACGGTGTCCACGAGCGCGGCCGTGACGATGCGGTCCACGGCCGGGTCGGTGCCCGTGGTCTCCAGGTCGAAGCCGACCAGTGGCTGCTGCCACCAGCTCATCAGGTGTGTCCTTCCGTCCTGCCTCTCGAAACAGCCCCTATCATCACCCGGCCCACCGACAACCCGGCCCGCGGGGAGCCCGGTCACGGGCCCGCCCGGGCCCGGGCGGGGGCGAAGGGGCCGCCCCCGAGCGGCGCCCCGGTCCTGCCCGTGCCCCCGTGTCGGCCCGGTGCCGCACCGTTCGCGGCCGGCGCGAAGAGCGCCGGCCGGGCGTCCGGCGGTGGCATCGAGCCGCCCTGCGCGGCCGTGCCGGACCCGTGGTGCTGCTGGGAGCCCGTCATGCCGACCGCCCCGGTCGCGGGGTGCGACCGGGGCGGGCGGGACGGGGTGGGCTAGCGGGACGGGGTGGCGAGGGCGAGGCGGCTGGGGAGGACGCTGGAGGCGACGGCGAGCAGCAGGCACAGGGCCGTGCCGGCGCCGAGCGGTGCCCAGGGCAGTCGCAGGGCGACGGTGGCCCGGCCGGCCAGGATGCGGTGGTTGAGCAGGGCGGTGGTGCCGTACTGGGTGAGCGCGGTGACGGCGAGGGCGAGCAGCGCGGCGGTGGCGACGACCAGGACGGCCTCCAGCGCGACCATCCACGTGACCTGGCGGCGCACCGTCCCGGCCAGCCGCAGCACGCCGAAGTCGCGCCGGCGGTCGGCGGTGCTCATCACCATGGTGTTGACGATCGCGATCAGCGCGTAGAGCAGGGCGGGCCCGAGGATCGTGGTGGTGGCGATCCAGGCGTAGTGGGCGCCGGGGTCGGGCCCGGGGTCGTGGGCGTCGGTGAGGGTGCCGCCGAGCCGGTCGGCCGGTTCGACGTCGAGGTGGACGGCGGCGGGGCGGGCGCCCGCCAGGTGGCCGGCGACGGCCTCGCCGCTGAGCAGGACCTCGTCCAGGCCGAGCTGGGTGCGGTAGACGAGGGCGAGCCGCAGGCTGGTGACGGTGCCGTCGGCGAGGCGCAGGTTGACCTGGTCGCCGAGTTTCCAGCCGTGGCCGCGGACCTGGTCGGTGGAGGCGGCGAGGGTGGCGCCGCGCAGGTCGGCGGCGCTGCCGCCGACGGCGGGCAGTGTCCAGGCGGTGGCGAGGTCGCCGTCGACGACGGTGGCGGCGGACGGCGCGCTCGCGGGTGAGTCCTCGCCGTGGTCGTCGAAGGCGGGGGCGGCGGCGCCGAGGCCGGTGACCACGGTGGCGGTGGTGGCGGTGGCGTGCAGTCCGGGGCGGGCGGCGGTGAGCCGGTGGGCGGCGTCGGCGGGCAGTGGGGCGCCGCCGGGGCGCAGCACGTACGCGGCGGCGGTGAGGGCCCGGTTCTGGGCGGTCATGGCGTCGGCGAAGGCGGCGGTGGAGCCGACCACGGTGCCGGTGAGCGCGATGGCGAGGAAGGCCGGGGTGGCGGTGGAGACGGTGCGGCGCACGGCGGTGAGGGCGTTCTGCCGGGCGAGCAGCGGGGCGGCGGCGACGGCCCGGGCGAGCGGGGCGCTGAGCAGTCGCAGCAGCGGCGGTACGACGGCCGGTGCGAACAGGGCGAGCGCGGTGATGGCGAGCAGGTCGGCGCCGAGCACCCACTGGGAGGCGAGTTGCGGGTCGTCGGGCTGGTCGCCTGGGGCGGGGGTCATGGTGGGCGCGGCCAGGTAGTAGCCGACGGTGCCGGCCAGGGCGGTGAGGCCGAGCAGCGCGCAGGTCCAGCGCAGCGGGGTCATGGCCGCGCGGTCGGCGGCGGCGTCGCCGAGCGCCTCGACGGCGCGCACCCGGCCGGCCCGCAGGGCGGCGGTGACGGCGCCGAGCAGGGCGACGAGGAGGCCGACGGCGGCGGCGAGCAGCATCGGCCCGGCGGCGGGATGTGCGGTGAATCCGTCGGGGGCGGCGCCGCGGGCGACCAGCCAGGCGGCGAGCGCGGGTGCGCCGGGCAGCGACAGCAGGCAGCCGCTGACGGCGGCGGCGAGGGCGACGACGGCGGCCTCGCCGGTGATCAGCCAGACGATCTGCCGGGGCGTGGCGCCGACGGCGCGCAGCATCGCGATCTCCTGGCGGCGCTGGGCGACGGCGAAGGCGAAGGTCCCGGCGACGACGAAGACGGCGACGAAGGCGGCCATCGCGGCGGTGAACTGGAGCACCTTGTGCAGGGAGGGCGCGCCGAGCGGGGAATCGTCGCCGGCGGTGTCGTGGAGCAGGCTGCCGGTGGTGGCGACGAGCAGGACGCCGAGGGTGAGGGCGACGTAGGAGCCGGCGAAGGCGGACTTGTGACGCCGCAGGCTCGCGGTGGCGACCGGCAGCAGGGTGGTGATCGAGGTCATGCCGCCGTCTCCAGGGCGGTCATCCGCTCGGCGACGTGCTGGGCGGTGGGGTGGGGCAGGTCGTCGACGATCCGGCCGTCGGCGAGGAAGAGCACGCGGTCGGCGTAGGCGGCGGCGACCGGGTCGTGGGTGACCATGACGGTGCTCTGGCCCTCCTGGTCGACGAGGTCGCGCAGCAGGGCGAGGACGTCGCGGCTGCTGGCGGAGTCGAGGGCGCCGGTCGGTTCGTCGGCGAACAGCATGCGCGGTCGGGTGATCAGCGCGCGGGCGATCGCGACGCGCTGCTGCTGGCCGCCGGAGAGCTGGGAGGGCAGGTGTCCGGCGCGCTCGCCGAGGCCGACCTGGGCGAGTGCCCGGCGCACCTGCGCGGGGTCGGGGCGGCGGCCGGCCAGCCGCAGCGGCAGCCCGACGTTCTGCTCGGCGGTGAGCGAGCCGACCAGGTTGAAGGCCTGGAAGACGAAGCCGATCCGCCGGCGGCGCAGCACGGTGAGCTCGGTCTCGCCCAGTGCGCCGAGGTCGGCCCCGTCCAGGGTGACCCGGCCGCTGTCGGGCCGGTCGAGGCCGGCGCAGCACTGCAGCAGGGTGCTCTTTCCGGAGCCGGAGGGGCCCATGACGGCGGTGAAGCCGCCGCGGGCGAACTCGACGTCCACCCCCCTGAGCGCCCGTACGGCCTCCGGGCCGGTTCCGTAGGTGCGGTGTACGTCGTCGAGGCGCAGGACGGCCCCGTTCTCCCCCGTGATCTTCACAGCAGCCACACCTACCACGGTGGCCACGGCCCTGACCAGGTGCTTTGGGGGAATCGTTATGCCGTCAGCCGCCGTTCCTCGACGAGGACTTCGGCGCGGACTTCGGCGCGGACTTCGGTCCCGCCGACGGGGCGGTGCAGGAGAACGTCGACCGGGTCCTCGTGGACGACGGTGAAGCCGTGGCGTTCGTACAGCCGCTGGGCGGCGCTGCCGCGGAGGACGACGAGGCGGAACGGTTCTCCGGCGGCGTCGGCCTCGGCGAGGAGGTGGCGCAGGACGGCGGTGCCCAGGCCCCGCCCCTGGAGGTGCGGGGCCAGGTAGAACAGCTCCAGGTGGCGTCCGCCCCGCTCGTCGGGGCGAACGGTGACGCAGCCGGCGAAGGCCCGGTCGACCAGGAGTACGGAGGTGTACCTGGTCGAGAAGGACGCCCTCACCCGCTCCCGGGAGCGGGCCGGGTCCCAGCGGCCGAGGCGTTCCAGGTCGGCGCGCATGACCTGGGCCTTGAGGTCCGTGACGGGTTCGAGGTCCTCGGGCGCGGCGGGGCGCAGGCTCCAGTCGGGGTCGGTGGTCACGGTCCGCAGTCTGGCAGCCGCGTCACCGCCCCGACCAGCCGTTTTCGTCAGGACACCGGCCGGGAGTCGGCCCAGACGCCCTCGAACTCCTCGCGGTAGACCTCCAGCAGTCCGGCCTCGGTGCCGCCGGGCTGCTGGCCGGCGCCGCCGCGCAGCACCAGGGCCGGGGACTCCATGCCGCGGGCGCGGCGCAGGTAGGGCTGGATGACGCCGAGGTCGCGGCCCTGCCGGCGACCGCCCGCCTGGCCGGCCGTGCGGGGCCCCTCGACCAGGTAGGCGGTGAAGCGCGGGGTTTCGTCGAAGACCCGGATCTCGAAGCCGCCCTGGTCCCGCAGCCGGGCCCGCACCCGCCGCACGTGCATGATGTTCATTTCGATGGAGCGCGACAACTCGCTGCGGCCGAGGCCGAGTTCGCGTTCGCGACGGCGCACCGCGCTGCTCGCCGGATTGAGGAAGAGCAGCCGCACCCGGCAGCCTTCGCCGGCCAGGCGCACCAGGCGCTTGCCGGTGTAGTTCTGGCAGAGCATGCCGAGGCCGATGCCGAGGGCGTCGAGACGCCGGGCGCCGTCCAGCAGGTCCTCGACGGGGAGGTCGCGCTGGAGCCGGACCCGGTCGGCGTGCACGGCGACGACGTCCGCGTACCGGCCGGCCACCAGGGACTCGACCACGTCGGCGGGCACCCCGCCGGCGCCCCCGTCCAGGACGGCCAGCAGCCGGGCGGCGGCCCGCTCGGTCTGGGCCAGCACGGTCTGGGTGAGCACCCGGTTGCGGGAGACCACGTGCCGGGCCACCTCCAGCTCGTCGAGCGCCAGCTCGATCTCGCGCCGGTCGGCCAGGTAGGGCTCGAAGCAGGGCCAGTGCTGCACCATCAGTTCGCGCAGCTGGGGCAGGGTGAGGAAGACCAGCGGGTCGTCGTCGGCCGGGTCGAGGAGGTAGCCCTTGCGGCGGCTGACCTCGCGCACGGCCCCGGCCCGGTGCGCCCACTCCTCGCCGGCCGGCCCGGCGGCGGCGGTGACCCAGTCCTCGCCGTGGGCGGGGGCGTAGATCGGGTGCAGCACCTCGTCGACCAGGGCGCGCAGCCGCTGTTCGACCAGGTTGAGCCAGACGTAGGCGCGGCCGGACAGCCGGACCCGCTGGTAGGCGTCCTCCCATTCGCCGGCCGACCAGGCCAGTGCGGGTATCTCGACCGGGCCGCCCTGGGCGGGCACCAGGGCCCGGCCGGTCAGGGTGGGACGCATGACCACCGTGGGCGCCTCGCTGCGGGTCGCGCCCCGGTCGGGGCCGCCGGGCCCGGAACCACGGCCGCCGGCGGGGAACACCATGCGCCACCTCATCTGGTTGCTGCGGCCGGCCCCCGCGGGCGCGGGGACCGTCGAAAGCCTGTCGGCCCGCCCCCGGGCGGCCGGACGATCAAGGGTACTGCCCGCCGCGAGCCGATCACAGCCGGATGTCCGGGGCCCTCCCGCACCACCGGAGCACTCTTCACACGAATGCCCGACGGGCGCTCGTTCGGCCCAACCCGGGCCGGATGTCCCGGCCCCCGGGGAGGGGCTCGGGGAGTATGCCCTGTGCCGCGCGTCACGGCGGCTGTGCCGTGCGTCACGGCGCACGGTCACGCACATGCCCGGCCGCCCGGCCGGGAAGAGAGCGTCCGGGCCCCGGCAGGCGGCCGGTCCCGTTGTCGGAGCACACGTCAGTTTCCGTCGGCAGCAAGGAAGTTGAGAAGTCATGCAGGTCTGGCCCGGTACGCCCTACCCGCTCGGCGCCACCTACGACGGGGCCGGCACCAACTTCGCCGTGTTCTCCGAGAGCGCCGACCGGATCGAGCTGTGCCTGATCGCCGAGGACGGCTCCGAGACGGCCGTCGAGCTGCGCGAGACGGACGCCTTCGTCCGGCACGCCTACCTCCCGGGCGTCCAGCCCGGCCAGCGCTACGGCTTCCGCGTGCACGGCCCGTACAACCCCGGCCTGGGTCAGCGGCACAACAGCGCCAAGCTGCTGCTGGACCCGTACGCCAAAGCGATGAGCGGGCACATCGACTGGGACGAGTCGGTCTACGGCTACCACTTCGGCGCCCCCGAGCGCCGCAACGACCTGGACTCCGCCCCGCACACCATGCACTCGGTGGTGATCAACCCGTACTTCGACTGGGGCACCGACCGGCCGCCGCGCACCGACTACCACCGCACCGTCATCTACGAGGCCCACGTCAAGGGCCTGACCCGGCTGCACCCGGGCATCCCCGAGGAGATCCGCGGAACGTACGCGGGCCTGGCCCACCCGGCGGTGATCGAGCACCTGGCCAAGCTCGGCGTCACCGCGATCGAGCTGATGCCGGTGCACCAGTTCGTCCGCGACCACCGGCTGCGGGACCTCGGCCTCGCCAACTACTGGGGCTACAACACCGTCGGCTTCTTCGCCCCGCACTCCTCCTACTCCTCCACCGGCGACCGCGGCCAACAGGTGCAGGAGTTCAAGTCCATGGTCAAGGCGCTGCACGCGGCCGGGATCGAGGTGATCCTGGACGTCGTCTACAACCACACCGCGGAGGGCAACCACCTGGGCCCGACGCTGTCGCTGCGCGGCCTGGACAACGTCTCCTACTACCGCCTCGCCCGCGACCAGCGCTTCTACGAGGACACCACCGGCACCGGAAACAGCCTGCTGATGCGCAGCCCCCACGTACTCCAGCTGATCATGGACTCGCTGCGCTACTGGGTCACCGAGATGCACGTGGACGGCTTCCGCTTCGACCTCGCCGCCACCCTCGCCCGGCAGTTCCACGAGGTGGACCGGCTGTCCTCCTTCTTCGACCTGGTCCAGCAGGACCCGGTGGTCTCCCAGGCCAAGCTGATCGCCGAACCCTGGGACCTCGGCGAGGGCGGCTACCAGGTGGGCAACTTCCCCCCGCTGTGGACGGAGTGGAACGGCATGTACCGGGACACCGTGCGGGACCTGTGGCGCGGTGAGAACGCCACCCTCGCCGAGTTCGGCTCCCGGCTCACCGGCTCCGCCGACCTCTACCAGGACGACGGCCGCCGCCCGATCGCCTCGATCAACTTCGTGACCTGCCACGACGGTTTCACGCTGCGCGACCTGGTCTCGTACAACGAGAAGCACAACGAGGCCAACGGCGAGGACAACCGGGACGGCGAGTCCTTCAACCGCTCCTGGAACTGCGGCGTCGAGGGCCCCGCCGCCGACCCGGCCATCGAGGAGCTGCGGGAGCGCCAGCAGCGCAACTTCATCGCCACCCTGATGCTCTCCCAGGGCGTGCCGATGCTCTCGCACGGCGACGAGCTCTGCCGCACCCAGCTGGGCAACAACAACGCCTACTGCCAGGACAACGAACTCACCTGGGTGCACTGGCCCGAGGGCGACGGGCCGCAGGCGCGGCTGCTGGAGTTCACCCAGGGGATGATCTGGCTGCGCCGCGACCACCCGGTGTTCCGGCGGCGGCGGTTCTTCCACGGGCGGCCGGTGTCCGCCTCCGGCGGCTTCGACGACCTCACCGACATCGCCTGGTTCACCCCGACCGGGGAGGAGATGACCAAGCGCAACTGGGGCGCCAGCTACGCCAAGTCGCTGACCGTCTTCCTCAACGGCTACGCGATCTCCGAACCGGACCGGCGCGGCGGCCGGATCGTCGACGACTCCTTCCTGCTGATGTTCAACGCCCACTCCGAACCGCTGGAGTTCACCGTGCCCGCCGACCACGGGCAGGAGTGGCAGGTCGTCGTCGACACCACCCGGCCCCGGCTGCCCGCCCCCGGCACGGGCGCCCGGGTCAAGGCGGGGGACGCCCTCTGGCTCACCGACCGCTCGCTGATGGTGCTGCAGCGGCCCGCCTAGGTGCTCCGGTCCGTGCCGGCGGTGCCGCGGCGGCCGCCCGGGGGCGTGCCGGCGGTGCCGCGGCGCCCGGCCGGGCCGGTCGCCGAACGCGGCGCGGGCCCTTCGGACGGCCGGGGGCGGTCACCTGTTCGGGCCAGCAGCGGGTCTTGGCGGCGGCCTCCCCCGGGTACCTATGGAGCTATGACCCCCGCCGCCGAGCCCGCGCAGCCCCGCCCGGCCGCCACCGTCCCCTCGTCGTCGTACCGCCTCCAGCTCCAGCCCGGCTTCACCCTCCGCGACGCCACCGGCGCCGTCCCCTACCTGGCCGCCCTCGGCGTCTCCCACCTGCACCTGTCCCCGCTGCTGGAGGCCGTCCCCGGCTCCACCCACGGCTACGACACCGTCGACCACACCCGGATCAGCGAGCAGCTCGGCGGCGAGTCGGCGCTGCGCGAACTGGCCGCCGCCGCGCACCGCCACGGCCTGCGGCTGATCGCCGACGTGGTGCCCAACCACATGGCCGTGCCCGCCCCCGAACGGCTCAACCGGCCGCTGTGGCAGGTGCTGCGCGACGGTCCCGACTCGCCGTACGCGCGCTGGTTCGACATCGACTGGACCGCCCAGGCCGGCCCCGCCGACGCCCCCGGGCGCGGCCGGGTGCTGCTGCCGCTGCTCGGCGACCGGCTCGGCGCCGTCCTGGACCAGCTCACCGTGGACGCCGCGGGGGCGCCTCCCGGCCGCCCGGCGGGCGGAGTGCTGCGCTACCACGAGCACGAGCTGCCGTTGCGCCCCGGCACCGAGGAGCTGCCGCTTTCCGAGCTGCTCGGCCGCCAGTGGTACCGGCTCGCCTGGTGGCGCCTGGCCCGCACCGAGCTCAACTACCGGCGCTTCTTCACCGTCAACGAGCTGATCGCCCTGCGGGCCGAGGACCCGGAGGTGTTCGCCGCCACCCACGCCGTCCTGCTCGGACTGCACGCGGACGGTGTCCTGGACGGCTTCCGGATCGACCACCCGGACGGGCTCGCCGACCCGCGCGGCTACCTGCGGCGCCTGGCAGCGGCCACCGGCGGGCAGGCGGGAGGCGCGGCCGGGGCGTACGTCGTGGTCGAGAAGATCCTCACCGGCGAGGAGCGGCTGCCCGAGGACTGGCCGGTGGCCGGCACCACCGGCTACGACGCGCTGCGCCGGATCGACGGCGTGCTCACCGACCACGCGGGCGCCTGCCGGCTGGCCGGGGCGTACGAGTCCTTCCGGCACGGCGGCCCGGTCCGGGACCTCTGCGCGGACCCGCACCCCGCCGTCGCCGAGGCCCGGCGCGGGCGGGCCGACATGGCCGGGCCGGACGGCGAACTCGCCGCCGAGGTCGACCGGCTGGTGCGGATCGCGCTGCGGATCGGCGCCGCCGAGCCCGCGCACGCCGACCACTCGCCGGGGCAGCTGCGCGCCGCGCTCGGCCGGCTGCTCACCGGCTACCCGGCGTACCGGCCGTACGCCCTGCCCGGCGAGGCGGTCCCGGCCGCCTCGGCGGAGCAGCTGCGGGCGGCCCTGGAGGGCTCCGCCGACCCGACCGACCGGCTGGTGGCCGCGCTCGCCCTCGGCGAGCTGGGCCGGGGCGCCGACAAGGACGAGTTCTGCACCCGCTTCGCCCAGACCGCCGCCGCGGTGGCCGCCAAGGGCGTCGAGGACACCGCCTTCTACCGCTGGAACGCCCTGCCCGGCCTCAACGAGGTCGGCGGCGAGCCCGCCCGGCCCGGACTGCGCCCCGCGGACTTCCACGACTGGTGCCGCTACCTGGAGCGCACCTGGCCGCACAGCATGACGGTGCTCTCCACCCACGACACCAAGCGCAGCGCCGACGCCCGGGCCCGGCTCGCCGTGCTCGCCGAGCGGCCGGACGCCTGGGCCGCCGAGGCCGCCGCCTGGTCCACCGCCGCCGGCCCCGGCTTCGACCCGGACGCCGACTGGCTGCTGTGGCACACCCTGGTCGCCGCCTGGCCGATCGACCCGGACCGGCTGGTCGCCGCCCTGCTCAAATCCGCCCGCGAGGCCAAGCTCCACACCTCCTGGACCACCCCCGACCCCCGCTACGAGCGGGCCCTGGAGCAGCGCGCCCGCGCGGTCCACGCCAACCCCGGGCTGCTCCCCCGGATCGAGGGCGCCGTCCACGCCCTCGCCCCGTACGCCCGCGCCAACACCCTGGCCGCCGCGCTGCTGCACCTCACCGTGCCGGGTGTGCCGGACCTCTACCAGGGCAGCGAGGAGCCGCTGTACACCCTGGTCGACCCGGACAACCGGGGCGTGGTGGACTTCGGCGCGCTCGCCGTGCGGCTCACCGACGCGGCCGCGCCGCGCCCCGGCGACCTCGCCCGGGAGAAGCTGCACCTCACCACCACCGCGCTGCACCTGCGCCGCACCCGCCCGCTCGGCCCGTACCGGCCGCTGCACGCGGCGGGCCCCGCCGGTGACCACCTGCTGGCCTTCGCCCGGGGCGAGGGCGTGGTCACCGCCGTCACCCGGCTGCCGTACGCGCTGGAGCGGGCCGGCGGCTGGCGCGACACCGTGCTGGAGCTGCCGGCCGGCGGGCCCTGGACGGACGAGCTGACCGGGCGCGGCCTCCCGGCGGGCACGGTGCCGGTGACGGAGCTGCTGGCGGCCCTGCCGGTGGCCCTGCTGACGAGGAGGGACTGATGCCGCGCTACCAGGTGTGGGCGCCCAACGCCGCCTCCCGCGTGCGGGTCGACGTCAACGGCTTCGCCTACGACCTGGCCCGCTGCCCGGACCGGGACGGCTGGTGGTCCGGCGAGGCCCCGGCGGGCGACTACGCCTTCCGGCTGGACGACGGCCCGCCGCTGCCCGACCCGCGCTCGGCCCGGCAGCCGCACGGCCCGGAGGGGCCCAGCCGCGCGGTGGACCACGCCGCGTTCCGCTGGTCGCGGCCCGTCCGGCACGGCCGGGCGCTGCCCGGCGCGGTGCTGTACGAGCTGCACGTGGGCACCTTCACCGCCCGCGGCACCTTCGACGCCGCCGCCGAACGCCTGGACCACCTGGTCGAGTTGGGCGTGGACTTCGTCGAGCTGATGCCGGTCTGCCCGTTCCCCGGCCGGCACGGCTGGGGCTACGACGGGGTCTCGCTCTGGGCCGTCCACGAGCCCTACGGCGGACCCGAGGGGCTCAAGCGCTTCGTGGACGCCGCCCACCGCAAGGGCCTCGGGGTGGTGCTCGACGTGGTGCACAACCACCTCGGCCCGTCCGGCAACCACCTTCCCGCGTACGGCCCGTACTTCACCGACCGGCACCACACCCCGTGGGGCTCGGCGGTCAACCTGGACGCGCCCGGCTCGGACGAGGTGCGCGCCTACCTGATCGGCAGTGCGCTGGCCTGGCTGCGCGACTACCGGATCGACGGGCTGCGGCTGGACGCCGTGCACGCCCTCGCGGACGACCGAGCCGTCCACTTCCTGGAGGAACTCTCCGCCGAGGTGGGGAGGTTGGCGGTCGCCACCAACCGGCCGCTGTTCCTGATCGCCGAGTCCGACCTCAATACCCCGGCCACCACCGCCCCGCCCGAGGCGGGCGGACAGGGCATCACCGCGCAGTGGAGCGACGACTTCCACCACGCCCTGCACTGCGCGCTCACCGGCGAATCCCAGGGCTACTACGGGGACTTCGCGCACGCGCCGCTCGCCGCCCTCGCCAGGACGCTCACCCGCGGGTTCTTCCACGACGGCACCTGGTCCTCGTTCCGCGGCCGCCGGCACGGACGCCCGTTCACCCCGCCCGGCAACGGCCACCGGCTGCTCGGCTACCTCCAGACCCACGACCAGGTCGGCAACCGGGCGCTGGGGGACCGCGTCTCCACCAGCCTCTCCCCCGGCCGGCTCGCCTGCGGCGCGGCGCTGGTGCTCACCTCACCGTTCACCCCGATGCTCTTCATGGGCGAGGAGTGGGGCGCCGCCACCCCCTGGCAGTACTTCACCGACCACACCGACCCGGACCTCGCCGAGGCCGTCCGGCAGGGCCGGCGCCGGGAGTTCACCGGGCACGGCTGGGCCGCCGAGGCCGTCCCCGACCCCCAGGAGCCGGCCACCGTGCTGCGCTCGGTCCTCGACTGGACCGAGCTCCGGCGCGCGCCCCATTCCGAACTGCTCACGTGGTACCGGACGTTGATCCGGCTGCGGCGCGAGCGCCCGGAGCTGTCCGACCCCGACCTCGGCGCGGTGCGCGCGGACTTCGACGAGGCGGCGGGCCGGCTGGTGGTGCACCGGGGGCCGTACCGGATCGCCGTCAACCTCGGGCCGGACGGGGCCGCGCTGCCGCTCGGGGCCACCGGGCGCGAGGTGGTGGCGGCCTTCGGGGCGGCGGAGCTGGAGGGGACGGCGGTGCGGCTGGCGGCGGACGCGGTGGCGGTCGTCGCCGTGCAGCCCGGCCGGACGCTCACCGGCACGACGGGCTCACCGTAGCGGCCGGGCTCACCGGAGGAAGGTGCCGATCCGCTCCCGGAGCGCCGGGGCGTCCAGGCCGTAGGCGGCCAGGTGCTCCGCGATCGAGCCGTAGTGCCGGTGCTCCTCGCGCGGCACCCCCAGGCCCAGCACCCGGTGCGGGCGGTCGGCGAGGGCCGCGTGCGCCTCGTTCGCGGAGGTGCCCGCCAGGTACGGCTCGACCAGCACCACGTCCGCCCGGTCGCCGAGCGCCGCGCGCAGCCCGGCGGCGTCGAAGGGGCGCACCGTCGCCGCGTACAGCACGGCGACGTCCAGGCCCTCGGTGGCCGCGAGCACCGCGTCCAGCATCGGCCCGACGGCGAGCACGGCCCCGCGCGAGCCGGACCGGACGGTGGTGAAGCGGCCCGGCTCGACCGGCACCGCGGCCGTGTTCCGGTGCTCCGAGAGCCGGACGTACACATTGCGGTCGCCGTCCGCGTAGGCGTGGCGCAGCAGTTGCTCGGCCTCGTCCGGGTGGCCGGGGACGTGGACCGTCCAGTCCGGCAGGGTGTCCAGCAGGGCGACGTCTCCCGGGGACATGTGGGTGCGGCCCCCGGCCGGCCAGTCGTACGAGCCCGCCGCGCTCACCAGCACGGCGCCGACGCCCTGGTGGACGAGGTCCAGCTTGACCTGTTCGAAGGGCCGCTCGATCAGGAAGCTGGCGAAGGTGTGGGCGATCGGACGCATCCCGGTGAGCGCCAGACCGCCCGTCGCGCCGATCAGCAACTGCTCGCGGATGCCGACGTTGACCACCCGGTCGGGGTGGCGCAGCTGTGCCGGGGCGAAGGCGGCCGCGGTGATGTCGGCGAGCACCACGGCCAGCCGGGGGTCCTCGTCCAGCAGGCGGGTGGTCACGTCCACGAAGCGCTCGCGCATGGTGTCCATCGGTGAAGTTCCTCTCGGGGGCTCGCTCTTGGCCTGATCGGTCGCGGCAGGGCGGGTCGTGGTGGGGCGGGTCGTGGTGCCGGCGGGCGGGGGCTGCCGCCGGGTGCTCAGTGCTGCTCCTTGGGCTCGACCCGGGCGACCACCACGTGCGGGCGGCCCGGGTGCTCCGCGGTGTACGCGCGGTGCAGCGCCTCGTGATCGCGCCCGTCCACCGTGGCGGTCGACCAGCCCTCGGACGCGAAGCGCTGGGCGATGCCGCCCTGCCAGCCGTGCGTGGCCGAGGAGTTGTCGATCACCACCACGTGCAGCCGCTCCAGCCCGTAGGCCCCGGCGAAGGCCACCGCCTCGGCGTTGGAGCCCTCGTCGAACTCCGCGTCGCCGACCAGCACCCACACCGCCGGGTCGGTCAGGCCCTGCGCCCGCAGCCCGAGCGCGGTGCCGACGGCCAGCGGCAGGCCGTGTCCGAGCGAGCCGGAGGCGATCTCGACGCCCGCGAGCAGGGTGCGGTCCGGGTGGTGGCCGAGCGGCGAGTCGTAGCCGCCGAAGCTCGGCAGCACGGCCGGGTCGAGGAAGCCCTTGGCCGCCAGGACGGCGTAATACGCCATCGGGCCGTGGCCCTTGGAGAGCAGGAAGCGGTCGCGGTCCTGGGCCTCTGCGGTGTCCGGGGTCACCCGCAGCACCCGGTCGTACAGCACCCAGAGCGCGTCCAGGGTGGAGGTGGCGGCCGGGCCGTGCTTCTCGGCGCCGGTCATCAGCGCCATCAGGGCGGGCAGGTCCTCGAACCGGGTGTCGGTCGCGGCGGTCGCAGTCGTGGCGGTCGCGGTCGTGCCGGTCGCAGTCATGGCGGTCGCGTTCGTCGTCATGACCACGATGGTGCAACTTAAAGCCGACTTGAGGTCAAGCGGCTACAGTGGGTGCCCATGACCGCCCACTCCGACGGCCGCCGGGCCCCCGGCCCGCACCACGGCGACCTGCTCACCATCGGCCAACTCGCCCGCCGCAGTGGCCTCGCCGCCTCCGCGCTGCGCTACTACGAGAGCCTCGACCTGATCCAGGCCACCCGCACCTCCGGCGGCCAGCGCCGCTACACCCGCGGCACGCTGCGCCGGATCGCCTTCATCCGGGCCGCCCAGCGGGTGGGCCTCTCCCTGGACGAGGCGAAGGTCGCCCTCGACCGCCTCCCCGAGCGCCCGGCCCCCAGCGGCACCGAGTGGGACCGGGTCGCCGCGTCCTGGCAGAGCCGGATCGACGAGCAGATCGCCGAACTCCAGCGACTCAAGGCCAAGCTCACCGGCTGCATCGGCTGCGGCTGCCTGTCCCTCTCCCGCTGCGCCCTCTACAACGCCGCCGACCGCGCCGGCGAGGCCGGCCCCGGCGCCCGCTACCTGCTCACCCGCGACCCGGACGGCGGACCCGAGCCGGTCCCGTCGGGCATGGAGACCTGCGGCACCCGCCCGGAGGGGCACTGAAAACCCTTTGCGCCGGGGCCGTTCGCCTGCCTACGGTACGCCCGTGCTGCCCTTGGTGCTGACGGACGAGGAGTGGGACGCGGTCGTCCCCGACGAGACGGTGATGCGCCCCGGCGCCGAGGCGCTCTGCGCCCGGCTGGGCGTCGGGGGCCTGCCCCTGGAGCGCTTCCCGGAGGGCTCCGTGCCGGTCTACGCGGTCGGCGACGCGCTGGTGCTCAAGCTGTTCCCGGCCGTCTCCGCCCGGGACGGCATCGTCGAGGAGCGCGTGCTCACCCGCCTGGACGGCGCACTGCCGATCCCCACCCCGACCGTCCACGAGGCCGGCGAGTACGTCAACGGCTGGCGCCACGTCCTGATGTCCCGCCTGCCCGGCGAGGGCCTCGCCCCGGCCTGGCCGCGCATCCCGCAGGCCGACCGCGAGCGGATCGCCCGCCGCTGCGGCGAGGCGCTCGCCGCCCTGCACGCCCTCGACCCCGAGCCGCTCGCCGACGTCCTCGGCCCCGGCGACTGGCCGGCCTTCCTGGCCCGCCGGGCCGCGGGCGCGGTGGACCGCCAGCGCGAACGCGGGCTGGCGCGGGAGTGGCTGGAGCAGATCCCGGACTTCCTCGCCGCCGCCCCGCTCCCCGCCGCACCCGGGCGCTCCCTGCTGCACACCGAGTTCATGCGCGAGCACCTGCTCACCGACCCCGCCGACGGCTGGCGCCTCACCGGCCTGATCGACTTCGAGCCCGCGATGATCGGCGACCCGGCCTACGACCTGGTCGCCGTCGGACTCTTCACCACCCGGGGGGACCCGCACCTGCTCGGCCACCTGCTGAACGCCTACGGCCGCCATTTCGAGCCCAGGCTGCTGATGGCGTGCACCCTGCTCCACGTGTACAGCAACCTGCCGTGGTACCTGCGGGAGTTGAAGCCCTCGGCACGGACGCTGGACGCCCTCGCCGAGGAGTGGTTCGGGACCGCCTAGCCACGCCCTACGGACGCGGGTCGGTGCGCAGCAGGCTGTACCGGACGACATCGCGCCACTCGCCGGCCCGGAAGGTCACCGCGCGCTGCACGCCCTCCCGGGTGAAGCCGAGCTTCTCCAGGACGCGCTGCTCGGCCAGGTTGCCCGCCTCGGTGTCCGCCTCCAGCCGCATCACCGGGGAGTGCGCGAACAGGTGGTCCACCAGCAGCCGTTGGGCCCGGGTGCCGATCCCGCGCCCGCGCACGTGCGGCAGCAGCTGCACGCCGATGCTCCAGTACGGGGCGGACGGCCGCACCCCGCTGCGGTTGGCGGCGACGAAGCCGCCGAACCTGCCCCCGACCTCGACCGCGAGCATCCACTGCCCCTCCTCCAGCAGCCCGCTCTCCAGCCACCGGCGGCGGTACCGCTGCGGATCGCGCCAGCCGTACCACTGGAACTCCCCCAGCATCTCCGGGTCGTTCACCAGCCCCTCGACCACGGGGAGGTCGGCCTCGGCTATCGGGCGCAGGGACACTGATTCTTCACTCATGCAGGCGCCAACGCCCGAGCGGACGCGACGGTTCCTCAACCGAGCGGCGGCCGGGGATCGGTGCGCGGCAGGCTGTGGATCGAGCGGGCGAGCCGGAATCCCACGTCGTCGATCCGCAGCGTCGGGTGGCTCCGGCGGCGGACGGAGGCGCGGCAGCTCCAGTGCTCGTCGAACCAGCCGCCGCCGCGCAGGACGCGGTACTCGCCGTACACCTCGGGGTCGTACCGGTCCCAGCACCACTCCCAGACGTTGCCGAGCAGGTCGTACAGCCCGTGGGCGTTCGGGCGCAGCCCGCCCACCTCGTGCGGGCGCTCGCCCGAGTTGCCGCGGTACCAGGCGATGTCGTCCAGCGGGCCGTAGCGCGGGCCGTCCGTGCCGGCGCGGCAGGCGTGTTCCCATTCGGCCTCGGTGGGCAGCCGGTAGCCGTCGGCGGCGCGGTCCCAGGACACGTCCTCGCCGTCCACCTCGTAGGCGGGCGCGAGGCCTTCGCGCCGGGACAGCTCGTTGCAGTGGCGGACGGCGTCCAGCCAGGAGACGCTGTGCGCGGGGCGGCGGTCGCCGGTCGCGCCCTCGTACTGCTCGCGGGTCACCGGACAGGCCGCCAGCCGGAACGGGGCGACGTCGACGGCCCAACTGCGCCGGGTGCGACGGTCGGAGAGGGTGACCCGGCCGGACGGTACGGTGATCATCCGACGATCCTAGGGCGTGTCGGTCGCGGCCGGGGCCCTGCGCCGGGTCACAGGGCCGGCAACGACAGCGCGAAGCCCGCGAGCACCGCCCAGCCGACCGGCACGGCCCCGCCGGCGGCCCAGGCGAAGCCCGCCGCCGGGCGGCCCCGATCCCGACCCCCGGCCCGCTGGAAGCCCGCGGTCAGGCCGGCGATCGCGGCGACGGGCATGGCGAGGCAGGACAGGTAGACGGCCCCGTACCAGATCGGCACCACGGAGATCATCCCGAGGAACGCGAACGGGGCCGACACCAGCGCGACCACGACGCCGGCCGCCGTGCAGGCGACGCGGAGCCGCTTCGGGTCGGAGAAGAACGGCGGCACGGCACAGGCCGCGACGCACACCAGCGCGGGCGCGGAGAGGATCGCTCCCACCGGCCCGTAGCCCGCCACCGCGAGGATCACCGGCAGCAGGAACGCCCCGACCCCCAGCCCGGACAGCCACCGGGCACTGACCGGCACCTCGACCATTCTTCCCCTCCGCCTGCGGAACCGTTCGGTGCGGGGAAGCTAGCACGCGCGGGCGGCGCGGGGCACAGCGGGCGGTCGCCGCCGGTCGGGCGGGCCGGACCGATAATGGACCGGACGATTCCGTGGGTGAGAGGTGGCGCATGGCCGGCAGGTTGCGGGTGCTGAGGAAGCAGAACCGGCTCAGCCTGGAGGCACTCGCCGAGCAGGTCGGCGTCACCAAGAGCTACCTCTCCAAGGTCGAGCGCGGCATCAGCGACCCGTCGATCTCGACGGCGCTCAAGCTGGCCCACGCCCTCAAGGTCGACGTCGGCCGGCTCTTCTCGGACGAGGTGGAGCCCGAGCTCGTCACCGTCGTCCGGGCCGGTGAGCGCACTCCCGTCGGCACCGGGGCGGGCTCCGGCGTCTCCCGTTACGAGGGCATCGCGACCGGGCTCAGCGGCAAGCGGATGGTGCCGTTCATGATGTACCCGCCGACCGAACCGGCGGACCCGCCGTTCAAGTCGCACACGGGCGAGGAGTTCTTCTTCGTCCACGCGGGCACCGCCGTGCTGGAGTTCCCCGAGCGGAGCGTCGAACTCGGCCCCGGGGACAGCGTGTACTTCAACTCGGCGCTGCCCCACCGCTGCCGGAGCACCGGGCCGGAGCCGGCCGAGATCCTCGTGGTCATCCACGACGACCCGGACGGCCCCTCGGACCGGGTTCCCACGCTGCCCTGACGGGCCCGGCGGACCCGGGGCCGCCCTGAAGCCGTCCCGAGCCCGGCTTCAGGGCGGCCTCACGCCGCTGTCAGGCCTTCGGCCCGGCGCCGTCCGCCAGGGCGACCCCCGCCGCGGACAGCAGCGCGGACAGCTGCGCCGTCCGCGCCCCGTCCAGCGGCAGCAAGGGGTGCCGGGGCTCGCCGGCGTCCAGGCCGCACAGGGCCAGGCCCGCCTTCACCGTGGTCGGCAGACCCCCGCCGAGCAGGAACTGCAGCACCGGCAGCTGCCGGTAGAACACCCGGCGGGCCGTCTCCGGGTCACCGGCGCGCACCGCCCGGTACAGGTCGAGGGTGAGCTCGGGGATGAGGCAGGGTGCCGCCGTGCACCAGCCGGCCGCGCCGGCCGCGAACGCCTCCAGGGCCAGCGGGTTGGAGCCGTTGTAGAACGGCAGGGCGCCGTCGGAGAGCTGGGTGAGCCGGTGCATCCGCTGGATGTCGCCGCTGCTCTCCTTGACCATGGTGATGTTCTCCACCTGGTCGACCAGCCGGTGCATGAGTTCCGGGCGGAGGTCGACCCCGGCGGTGGCGGGGTTGTTGTAGATCATCAGCGGGATGCCGATCGCGTCGGCGATCTCGGTGTAGTGCCGGGTGATCTCGCGTTCGTCCAGCCGCCAGTACGAGAGCGGCAGCACCATCACCACGTCGGCGCCGGCCCGTTCGGCGAACCGGGCGCGGCGGACGGCGCTGCGGGTGGTGAGGTCGGCGATGCCGACGACGGTGGGCACCCGGCCGGCGACGGCCGCCACCGACGCCTCGGCGGCGGTGTACCACTCCTGGTCGTCGAGGTAGGCGCTCTCGCCGGTGGAGCCGAGCGGGGCGATGGCGTGGCAGCCGGAGCGGACCAGCCGGTCGATCAGCTCGGCGAGCCGGTCGAGGTCCGGGCCGCCGTCGGTCGCGGAGAACGGGGTCACCGGGTAGGCGATGATCCCTTCCAGGGTGGTGGCGCGCATCTCAGGAGTCCTTCCGGGTGACGAGGGCGTCGCCGTGGCCGGCCCGCAGGGCGCGGCGGGCGTAGTAGGCGAAGTTCGCCTGGCCGCGCTTGGGGGTGGAGATCCAGTCGTGCGCCTCCTTGGCGAGCGGTCCGGGGATCTCCTGGATCTTCCCGGCGGCCCCGGCGAGGAGCTGCAGCTCGGCGGCCCGCTCGAAGAGCAGGGCCAGGGTGCACGCCTCCTCGACGGTTCCGGTGGCGACCAGCTGGCCGTGGTGGGCGAGCAGGAGGGCGCGCTTGTCGCCGAGGGCGGCGGAGATGATCTCGCCCTCCTCGTTGCCGACCGGGATGCCGGGCCACTCGTCCAGGAAGGCGCAGTCGTCGTAGAGCGGGCACATGTCCATGTGCGAGACGACCAGCGGGGTCTCCAGCATCGAGAGCGCGGAGACGTGCAGCGGGTGGGTGTGGATGATGCAGTTGACGTCCGGACGGGCCCGGTAGACCCAGCTGTGGAACCGGTTGGCCGGGTTGGCCATCCCGTCGCCCTCCAGGACGTGGAGGTCCTCGTCGACGAGGAGGAGGTTGTCCTCGGTGATCTCGTCGAAGCCCAGGCCCAGGCGCTGGGTGTAGTAGGTGCCCGGGCGTTCGGCCCGGGCGGTGATCTGGCCGGCCAGCCCGGAGTCGTGGCCGGCGTCGAACAGGATGCGGCAGGTCAGGGCCAGTTTCTGGCGCACCGTCCAGTCGTTGTCGGGGATCGCGGTCCGCATCCGCTGGTGGGCCAGGTCCACCAGGTCGGTCTTGCCCGTCTCGAACGTGTCGGCCATCGCCGTGGTTCTCCTTCGCTCTTCGGTCGGAGCGGTCCGCCGGGGCGCGGGGTGCGGCGCGCACCGGCGGGCCGCGGGCAGCGGCGACCCGCCCGGCGGCGCCGCGGAGCCCCGGGAAGACACATCATTCACTTTAGGACACCTTGTGTCCTCGCGTCGACGGGTCACCCACCACCAGGACCCCGGAACGCGGAACGCGGCCCCTCCCGCGGGGGCCCCGCTACACCCCGGCCTCCCGAAGGGCGATCGTGCACAGCCGCTTGGTGGCGCGGGTCAGGGCGACGTACAGGTCCCGTTCGCCCGCGGGCCGGGCGGCGGCGATCCCGTCCGGGTCGACCACGACGGCCTCGTCGAACTCCAGGCCGCGCGCCTCCGACGCCGGGACCAGCCGGGCGTACCGCTCGACCCCGGCGGCCGCCAGTTCCGCCATCCGGCCGTCCGCGCACACCACGCCGAGCAGCTCGCCCGGATGCGCGGCGGCCTGCGCCCGCAGCTCGCGCAGCAGCTCACCGGCGAGCCGCTCCGGCGCCACCGCGACGGACCGGGGCTCCTCACCGTGCCGGATCGACCGGACCGGCGGCTGCCCCGGGGCGATCCGGCCGAGCAACTCCCCGGTGGTGGCCAGGATCTCCCGCGTGGTCCGGTAGCTGACGGTCAGTGTCCGCAGGTCGAAGCGGCGGCCGACGTGCGGGGCGAGCGCCTCGTGCCAGTCCCGTGCGGTCGCCGCCGGGCCCGCCTGCGCGAAGTCGCCGACCAGTGTCATCGACCGGCCCGGGCACCGGCGCAGAACCATCCGCCACTGCATCGCCGTCAGCTCCTGCGCCTCGTCGACGACGACGTGCCCGAAGGCCTGCTCGGGCGGCCCGTCGACCAGGCTCGCCGCCTCGTCGAGGAGCGGCACGTCGGCGTCGGCCCACGGCGCGCCGGGCGTGCGCAGCAGCGACGCCCGCTCGTCGTCGCCGAGGTGCGGCAGGCGCGCGGCCAGTGCGTCGGCGTCGGCCAGCAGGGCCTCGACGACCTCGCCCGGCACGAGCCGCGGCCAGAGCTCCTCGACGGCCCGGTCCACGTACGCGTCGTCCAGGAGCGCGGCCCGGACGGCATCGGCGTCGAACTCGTCGGCCCCCGTGGCGGGTTCGTCGTCGACGCCGAGCCTGCGCAGGTCCCGGGCCGCCATCCGGTCGAGGTCGATGCCGGTGAGCAGCGCGACCTCGGCGTCGATGCGCTCCAGCGCCTCGACCGTGCCGCGGGCCAGCGCGCCGGTCAGGGAGTCCACCAGCAGCTCCAGGAACAGCCGGCGCGCCCGGTTGTGGGCGAGGCCGCTCGCCTGCGCCGCCGACCGCGCCCCGGCGACCTCCGCCTCCTCCAGGCGGACCCACTCCCGCCCGACCCGGACGGTGAAGTCCCCGCCCGGGGCCTGCCGCGAGCGGACCGACCCGGCCAGCGCGTCGGCCAGTTCGGCGCCGCCCTTGAGGCGCGCCGCCCCGAACCCGTCCACGGCGCCCGGCGCGACGCCGGCCAGTTCCTCGCACGTCGCCAGGACGACGTCGTTCTCCCCGAGCGAGGGCAGCACCCGGGAGATGTAGTCGAGGAACCGCGCGTTCGGACCCAGCACCAGCACACCGCGCTCGGCCGCCTTCGGGAACGCGTACAGCACGTACGCGGCGCGGTGCAGCGCCACCACCGTCTTTCCGGTGCCCGGGCCGCCCTGCACCACCGTCACCCCTCGGTGCGACGAGCGGACGATCGCGTCCTGCTCGGTCTGGAGCGTGGCGACCGCCGTCCCCATCCGCCCGGTCCGCCGCTCCCGCAGCGCCGCCGCCAACGGGCCGTCCCCGACGACGTCCCCGGCGGCCGGCTCCGAACCGTCCAGCAGTTCGTCGCTCACCCCGACCACCGTACGGCCCGTCAGGCTCAGATGGCGGCGCCGCCGCAGCCCCAGGGGGTGGACCGGCGTCGCCTCGTAGAAGGCCCGTGCCGCCTCCGCCCGCCAGTCCACCAGCAACGGCAGGTCGTCCTCGTCCCGTTGCAGCCCCAGCCGCCCGACCCGCAGCACCGTCCCGTCCGCCAGGTCGATCCGGCCGAAGACCAGCCCGCCCTCGGCGCCCTGCAGCCGGCGCACCTCGCCCGCCAGCCGCCCGGCCGCCACCTCCCGCTCGTACACCTCGCCCGCGCCGTCCGCCGCCGACGCGAGCACCCGCCCCAGCTGCTCCCGTGCCCGGGCGAGCCGCTCGTCGAACAGCTCGCCGATGACGGACACCTGCACCCGCTCCAGCTCCACCTGCTGTGCGGCGTTGTCGTGGATCTGCGACAAGGAAGAGCCCCCTCTCGATTCGACCCGCCACTATGCAGAGGAAATCCGGGGAAGTAAATGTTGACTTGTCCGGTTCGCATGTGGCCCCCGAATCCCGTACGGCACTTTTCCCGGCGGAATTCCGGTACGCCGCCGAGGCGCCTCTCCCCACCCCGCGAAAACGCCCTTTCCCGGCCCCGGGCGGGGGTGTCGCCCCGCGCCGGCCCGGGGCCCGGCCACTCCGGCCGAACCGTGCCCCGGAAGCCCCAACAGCCCATCGCACAGCGGCTCTTGAGCCCTGAGAGCCCGCCCGCCGGACGGCTAGGATCGGCGGAATGAACCGTACGATCCGCACCACCGAAGACGTCCTCGCCCTCCTCGACGGCCTCTTCCCGCCGGCCGGACCGTTCTGGGACCAGTTCTACGCGGACCGGTCCGCCGAACGCCCGTTCTTCACCCCGAAACCGGACGAGAACCTGGCCTCCTACCTGGACCGCGGCCTGCTCGCCCCCGGCCGGGCGCTCGACCTCGGCTGCGGCGCCGGCCGCAACGCCGTCCACCTGGCCTCGCTCGGCTTCGAAGTGGACGCCGTCGACCTCTCCGCCACCGCCGTGGCCTGGGCCGAGGAGCGCGCCCGCGAGGCCGGCGCGGGCACCGGCCTGCGGTTCCACCGGGCGAGCATCTTCGAGGCCCGGCTCCCCCACTCCCACTACGACCTGGTCTACGACTCCGGCTGCCTGCACCACCTCCCGCCGCACCGCCGGGTCAGCTACCTGGCCCTGCTCGACCGGGTGCTGGCACCGGGCGGGCACTTCGCCGTCACCGCCTTCGCGGCCGGCGCGACGGGCTCCGAGCGGACCGACGAGGAGCTCTACCGGCTCGGCGCCCTGGAGGGCGGCCTGGCGTACTCGCCGGACGAACTCCGCTCGCTGTTCCGCGAGTTCACCCCGCTGGAGATCCGCCCGATGGCCGCCCAGGGCCCCGGTTCGACGCTGTTCGGCGTCCCCTTCCTCCTCACCGCGCTCTTCCGCCGGGCCCCCGGCCGCTGACCGGCCTCCCGCCCGGCGCCCCGGCCGCCGTCAGTCCCGCTCCCGTCCCACCGCCGCCTCGTACGCCAGCAGCGTGTCCACCACCAGGCGCCGCTGCGCCGGGTCGAGCGGCCCGAGGGCCGTGCGCCAGGCGACGGCCCCCGGGGCGAGCCAGGCCTCGATCGCGGACAGCCGGGCGGGGGCGATCGCGACGATGCGGCGCCGGCGGTCGGCCTCGTCCTCGCGCCGTTCGAGGATGCCCTGCCGACTGAGGTCGCCGACCATCAGGCTGACCGTGGTGGGGGCGACCTCCAGCCGGGCGGCGAGGTCGTTCACGCCCATCGGTCCGTCCAGCAGCAGGCAGGCCAGCAGCGACAGGTGACGGGGCGCCAGTGCGAAGCCGCGCAGCGGCTCGGGGACGGGGATCCGCTTGGCCCGCCCGACCAGCCGGGGCATCAGCAGCAGCATCGACCGCACCGCGTCGTCGAGCCCCTCCCCGGTCGACGACGGCGTGTTCGGCGATTCCCCTTCGGCCGTTGACATCGCACACCCCTCCTCAGTTACCTTTGACATCAAAGCTGTTTTATGTGCAAAGCGAACCCGTCAGCCCATGGTACGAACCGAGCCGAACGGAGCCCCACCATGCCGCACCTGAGCCTGCACATCCGCGAGGAGTCCCTCGACCCCGAGGTCGAGCGGGCCCTCATCGCCGGCCTCACCGAGGCCGTCACCTCCGTCTTCGGCGAACGGGTCCGCCCGCTGGTCGCGGTCGAGCTGATCGGGGTCCCCCAGCGCCGCCGGGGCATCGGCGGACTGCCGACCGAGGAGGTCGCGCCGGTGGTCCTGCTGAGCCTGCGGGAGGCGGCCTACCACCTGCCGCAGGTACCCGACGCGCCCGCCCGTCTGGTCGCGGCGGCCACCGCGGCGATCACCGGCACGCTCGGCGAGGCCGTCGGACGGCAGACCGTGGTCACCCTCGACGGCGTCCCGGCGGGCCGCTCCGGGATCGGCGGCCGGGTCGCCTGACCGGGGCCACCCCGCGGATCCGTCGCACGGCGCCGCGCACCCGCCCCCACCAGCCCGGATGCGCCGCCCCGGCCCGCGCGCGGAGGCGGCCGCGCACCCCTGGAACCCTCCGCGCCCCGCCCACCGCACCCCTCCGCACCCGGTCACATTCACCCCATGAGCCCCACCAGTCCCAAAGGGAATCCGGGCCTCCGGCCGGAACCCGGCTTTGCGACCGGCGGTCCGGTGGCATAGGTTTCGAGCGCCGTCGACACACCATCGACCCTGACCGGCCATCAGTCACGGGGCGGACAGCGGGGCGAGGGGCCAGACGGCCGCATGCACAGGGGAGGAGCTGCCATGCCGCAAGCCCGCGACCACGGGTCGACCGGGCGGCGGGGACGGACGGACGGCGCCGCGCACCAGCGGCCCACGGCCGGTGCGCGCCCGACCCCCGCCCACGCCACCGGACATCCGAGGAACCGTCAGTTGCGCACCACCAGAGTCGTCACCGCCACCGCCGCAGCCCTCGTCTGCCTGGGCGCCCTCAGCGCCTGCGGGCCGGACAACGGCAGCCAGGACGCCAACCCCGCCCTCCCCGCCGCCACCACCGGGCCCAGCGTCAACCCCAACAAGCCCAGCGGGTCCGACAAGGGCATCCCGGACAAGGCCTGGATGGACACCAAGAGCATCCCGATGGACGAGAGTTACCACTACACACCGCTGGCGGCCAACGCCAAGCAGCTCTCCGGCCAGGTCCAGTTCAAGGGCATGGAGCTGTGCCGCGCCGCGGTCGCGAAGGACGACGAGCCGCTGTTCACCGGCACCGCCTCCGCCCGGGCCTCGGTCGGCTTCGGCGGGGACCGCTGGACGGCCGAGCAGACCCTGCTGTTCCACGGTGACCCGACCCGTAGCAGCGGCACCAAGCAGAGCACCAACCTGGCCCAGGGCCGTCTGACGGAGGCGGTCAAGTCCTGCGCCAAGACCGCGCCCGGCGCCACCGTGAAGGTCGACAGCGCCCCGGACGCGCCCTACTTCGCCGCCGTCCTGACCGTCCCGCAGGCCGACGGCAGCACCGTCACCCTGCACGAGTACGTGGTCAGCGACGGCGGCGCGGTCAGCGAACTGGCGGTCTGGGCCACCACCAAGGCCGGCGCCCAGCCCAAGGACGCCTGGAAGGCCCCCGAGGACAAGTACGTCGGCACCGGCATGACCGCACCGATGTGCGAGGCCCTCCCGGGCTGCGACGGGCACTGACGCCCGACGGGCCCTGACACGCCGCGGACGGCCGCCCGGGCCCGTCCGGTCCCCTGTTCCGGACCCGCCCCGGGGGCGCCGACGGGGCCGCGCCCGCGGCCCGGGCTCGGA